>JAFQMS010000034.1 GCA_017396145.1 Lachnospiraceae bacterium | reverse complement strand
TTCTCATCAGAATCTGAAATAAGAAAATCAAAGGCATTATCTAAATCTTCTTCAATCTCAGTTTCATCCATTAGTGTAAGATTTGCTGCTAGCATTGAATCTAAGTGTTCATCCGTAACAGCACTTTTATCAGGTTCGCTTGGACGATCTGAAAAAATATCTTCTAAATTAGAACTTTGATTCAAAAGATTGTCAAGATAGTCTTCACTACCCGGATTATATAGTTCTTTCATACATTTATTACAATATTCTCGATTATCAGGAATAATTGCGCTACATTTTTTACACTGTGCCATATCTGTATCCTTCTCTACAAGGTAATAATAGTTTACTTTATCTTTATAATTTTAGCATAAACACTTACTCATAACAATATTAAAACAAACAAATATCTATTTAAATAAAACCCTTGCTTTTTATAAAACTTTATACTATATTATTATTTAGCGTAAAAACTTGTAAACTACTTTAAGCAAGTGAGAAAAAAACAAGGAGGATTCAAAATGAAATCAACTTTATATGTAGAACAGTATGGTAGACAGATTGATGACAAGACTATGCAAGACACTGCAAAAGCTATTTGGGTAGAAGCTGGTAACAAGATTAAGGATATTCTTACACTTGATATATATGCAAAGCCTGAGGAGAATAAAGTATACTTTGTTATCAACGGCGATTTCACAGGTTCTTTTGATTTTTAATCAAATACCCTATCATAATTAGTATAATACATAAAAGTCCTGCAGTCATTGCAGGACTTTTTTATAAAAGACTATTCTTCATAACCGGACACCGGTTTTGATACAATGCGTATCAAAGCCGGTGTCCGGTTTCTTTTTATAAAAAACCATTGCAAGGTTTTTTCCATATCTTTTAACGATAGCAGGCTCTATGGTAACCAAAGAACGGTCACCGTAGAGCCTGTTTGCATTTTTGCCTATGAACTTTTTAATTATAGATCCAGGGGATGCGCATTAGGTTCAGCGGAATAATTTGTCCAATAAGATGCTCTTATCAAGCACATTCTCACTTTGCATCCTTCATCCAGTACCATTCAACTTCGTCATTGCATACTGTCAAGATAAGACCGTCCTTGTCTTGCGCAATTACATTGTCGTGGAAGTTATACTGGAAGCGATCTGAACGAGAAAGACGAATCATTGCGGCAGTGCTTCCAATCAAGATGTTTTCTGAGATCTCGATTTCCTTATAAAACTGATAAGCTATACCGCCAAGGTCAATGGCAACCGGTTCTTCATAGCAACCATTATTCATGCTGCTCCCCGAGTTCAGAATAATGTTATCCCTGAGTATGATCGCATCAAAGACACCTTCTTCCTCAAAAAGATATGTACGAATACCCTGTGCACAATTTTCAATCAGATTTCCCTCAACGGTGTAGGTGCCCATACTGTCGGGGACAGACTCCGAGCTTTCAAATGTGGCGCTGTTTCCCACTTCTCTAAAATAATTGTTTCGGATCGTGGTGTTGTTGGCAATATTATAGAGGCCGTCGCTTGCTACAAAGTAGTCTCCATTAAAGGCATCGGGGGTCTGTACATCAAGCAGGCAGGGACCACCCCACTCAAAAGTACAATTCTGTATCATTTCACCACCGCATCCTGTGAACGATCCAACAACAGGTGACCCAAAGTATTTCATCGAGAGATTATCAAGAACAAATCCCTTCGCTGTGGCATCAATCAAAATAACGTCCATACCATAATCGGGTGTTTCCCGGCGGGAGATAATCTCTATACTGGAATAAAGTTCTCCGGGATTACCACTGTCACAGCGCAGATATAAGCCCCCATAGACTCTCCATTCTCCAAAATTAGATGGAAAGCGAACCTCTGTCAGATCTACCCGGCTGACAAAGGTCATATCTTCTGTCAGAGCTTCTTCCACGGTGGGATACGTTCCCGTCGTGACAACTTCCTCAATTTTCATGGGGTCTATTTCATTACATATTCCGTTTGCAGGATCGAGGGGCAGAACATCCAGCGCCATCCAGCCCTCTGCGGTCGGCAATTCATAAACCCTTGCCGCATAGGTTTCATCATCAAAAATGACGCCGCCTACTTCGCCAAGATCCTGATAGAATTTCCAGATCTTCTCGCCGTTCGCACCCTCGTGAGACAGTTCCCAGCACTCCGCCCGGGCGGAGTTTTCCTGCGAAAGGGTAATGACCGGCTTTGCGCCTTCTCCATAAGCAGAGTAGGTCACGCCATCCGCCAGATTCAAGCGGTCGCCCAACAGCCGGTACACGCCGCCGCGCTCAAAAAACACCGCATCCCCTACCAGCAGGTCTGCATCATTGACCTTGTAAATGTTCTGCCATGCTGTTTCGGGCGAAAGACCATCATTAGCATCGTTGCCATTGGGAGAAACATAGTACGCCGTGCCCGTATAGGTCTGACCGGGAATGAATTCGTCAGACTTTACAATTTCCGTGGGAGAATCCAGAATGGCTTCCTTACGCTGTGCTGCCATTTCATAGTATGGAGCTAGTGCTTCCGTATCGTCCAAATAGTAAATTTCCGAATTTTTCAGAATACTGTGGATCTTCTCGTAGGTTTCAGAATGTTCTTCAGTATTGAGTTCGGGAGTATGCGATGCTGCAGTGTCTTGAGAATTTGGTTCCTGTGTTTGAATGGGCGTACTGCTCTCGGGTGGGTCAGTACTGACCTGCGGTTCGTCTTGACAACCGGCTAAAACACTTAATACCATCATAGCAGATAGTATCAGACAAATCGTTTTTTTTGATTTCATGTCGAAAGCCTCCTGTGCGAAAAGTATCTTCTTGTAACTGCTAATTGCGATTTTCTAAAAGAAAAATTTTCTTAATATGATTATACTCAGCAGCACTCCCGAAATCAAGCAAGGGGTGTGCACAATTTAACGATTCCTCATACTTTTTAACGATTTATCCGAGGGGTGTGCATTTCGTATCAAAATAGGTCTCTACTTTCACTGCATCTAAAGGGATTCGAACCCCCGACACGAAGTTCCGGAAACTTCTGCTCTATCCACTGAGCTATAGATGCCAATATCACCTATCAAGTATATCAAATATGTTTTAAAAAATAAACACTTAATTTCTTGTCATTTTTATTACTCAGTGATACAATCTAAAGGTAAGTGGTTCTGACTATAAGATTGATCTGACTAGGAAGACTATATCATCATTTCAAACTAATCTTATATTATTTCCCACTTAAACTATTACAAAATAATAATTGAAAGGATTTATATGATTGACTTAATCAACAAGATTGCAGACTCTTATATTCCTTCAAAAGATGAACTTATAGCCTTAATTGACAGTTATGATAATCCACAGATTTGTGAATATATAACTGCTAAAGCTGTCAATATACGAAAACAGTATTATGACAACAAAGTCTACATCAGAGGCTTAATTGAGATATCTAATTACTGCAAGAATAATTGCTATTACTGTGGAATCAGATGTGGTAATAAGAATGTGAACAGATATCGTCTAAGTGAGGCTGAAATACTAAAAAGTTGTGAAATCGGGTACAAATTAGGTTTCAAAACTTTTGTACTTCAAGGGGGGGAGGATCCTATCTGTGATAATTATATAATTGATGTTGTTAAATCTATTCGCTATAATTATCCAGACTGTGCAATTACCCTTTCACTGGGCGAAAAAAGTTATGAACAGTATTTATCATATTACGAAGCAGGAGCAAATCGTTATCTTCTTAGACATGAAACTGCAACTTTAAAACACTATGAAAAGTTACATCCCAATAATCTTTCTCTGGAAAACAGAATGAAATGTCTAGATATGTTAAAAGATATTGGATATCAGACCGGAAGCGGCTTTATGGTGGGTTCTCCATATCAGACCACTGAAAATCTTGCCAATGATTTATTATATCTTGCAAGATTAAAACCTCATATGATAGGAATTGGTCCATTTATTTCCCATAAGGATACCCCTTTTGCCAAATTCCCTAATGGTGATTTAAGACTTACCTTATTCTTAATATCTCTTATAAGAATAATGCATCCTAGCGCACTTATACCATCAACTACTGCTCTAAGGACATTGTCAAAAGAAGGTCATTTACTGGGTATATCTGCCGGTGCTAATGTTATTATGCCTAACTTATCTCCGGATGATGCCAAGAAAAACTATACATTATATGATAACAAGGTCTATAGTGGCAATGAGGCTGCAATACATTTAGAAGAATTAAAAAAAGAAATACAATCCATTGGATACAAAATAGTCGCCCACAGAGGTGACGCATTTAACTATAATTAAACTATTTATTCTAAAGGAGAAATAACAATGTACAATCCAAAATCAATGAAAGCTGAAGAATTTATTAGTGATGAAGAAATTAAAGATACTTTAGCATATGCACAAGCAAATAAAAACAATATAGAATTAATCGATTCTATATTAGAAAAAGCAAAACTTAGAAAAGGACTTACACACAGAGAAGCTTTGGTTTTACTCGACTGTGATATTGAAGAAAAAAATGAAGAAATCTATGCTCTTGCAAAACAAATAAAAAAAGACTTCTATGGCAATAGAATTGTTATGTTTGCCCCTTTATATCTTTCAAATTACTGTGTAAATGGTTGTGTGTACTGCCCTTATCATATTGGTAATAAGAATATTGCAAGAAAAAAACTTACTCAGGAAGAAATCAGAAAAGAAGTTATCGCCCTTCAGGACATGGGACACAAACGTCTTGCGCTAGAAACAGGCGAGGACCCAATCAATAACCCAATTGAATATGTATTAGAAAGTATTAAGACAATATATAGTATCAAACATAAAAATGGAGCAATCCGTCGTGTTAATGTTAATATTGCTGCTACTACCGTCGAAAACTACAGAAAACTTAAGGAAGCTGGCATTGGCACATATATCCTCTTCCAAGAAACATATCATAAGGAAAGTTATGAAAAACTTCATCCAACCGGACCAAAACATAACTATGCATATCACACAGAAGCAATGGATAGAGCTATGGAAGGCGGTATTGATGATGTAGGTTGTGGTGTACTGTTTGGTCTTGAAATGTACCGTTATGAACTTGCCGGACTCCTTATGCATGCCGAACACCTAGAAGCAGTACATGGTGTTGGACCTCATACCATCTCCGTTCCAAGAATTCGTAAAGCTAACGATATCGACCCAGAAGCATTTGATAATAGCATTGATGATGATATATTTGCAAAAATAGTTGCCGTAATAAGAATTGCTGTACCATACACAGGAATGATTATTTCCACAAGAGAAACCAAAGAATGTCGTGAAAAAGTATTAAACCTTGGTGTTTCTCAGATAAGTGGTGGTTCAAAGACAAGTGTTGGCGGTTATGCTGAAGATGAAGAGGACGAAGAAGATTCTTCACAATTCGAAGTCGAAGACAGAAGAACTCTTGATCAGGTTGTTAACTGGCTTATGAAACTTGGTCATATTCCAAGTTTTTGTACTGCATGCTATCGTGAAGGAAGAACCGGTGACAGATTTATGGCTCTTTGCAAAAGTGGTCAGATACAAAACTGTTGTCATCCTAACGCACTTATTACATTAAAAGAATATCTGGAAGACTATGCAACACAAGAAACTAAGGATATAGGTAATAAGATTATTATTGATGAATTAAAAAATATTCCAAGAGAAAAAATAAGAGAGATTGTTGTTAAGAATCTTGAAAAGATTGAGAATGGGGAAAGAGATTTCCGTTTTTAATATGAAGTTTTATTAAAATTTAAGAAAGGAGTTTGTATATGAGTCTTAATTCAACTCCAAGTGCAGATAGAATACATATATCCATTTTTGGTGATACTAATGCAGGTAAATCAAGTCTTATCAATGCCATTACCGGACAGAATCTGGCAATAGTATCTGATATATCAGGTACTACTACTGATCCTGTTTTGAAATCCATGGAACTTTTGCCTTTAGGTCCGGTAACGATTATTGATACTCCAGGATTAGATGATGATTCAATCCTAGGTAAACTACGTACAGAAAAAACTATACAGATTCTTAACAAAACTGATATAGCTGTAATTGTTTGCGATATTTGTGTAGGCTTTTCGAAAACAAACCTTGAAATACTTATTAAAATCTTAGGTAAAAAAATACCTTTTGTCATAGTAGGTAACAAAGCTGATTTATTTGATGAAGAAACTACAAAAGAAAGTTTTTATTCCTCTGTCGTAAAACAGATATCCTCTAATGTACTAACATCAAATTCAGTTAGTTCCATAAATGATATTATTTTCACTTTTAGTACTAATATAGATTCTGTTAATAAACTTAAGGAAAGAATTGCATCACTTTTACCCGAAAAACTAAATAAAAAACCTATAGTTTCTGATTTAATTAATGAAAATGACACTGTAATCTGTGTTGTTCCTGTAGATGAAGCTGCACCAAAAGGCAGACTTATATTACCTCAACAGCAAACCATCAGAGACATAATAGACAAAAATGCTTATGCTTTTGTAACTAAGGACACAACATTAAGCAGTGCTCTAAACACTTTAAATGTAAAACCAAAATTAGTTATTACAGACAGTCAGGTATTTGGTACGGTTTCTAAAATTGTACCAAATGATATACCACTCACCTCTTTTTCTATACTGTTTGCAAGACATAAAGGTGATCTTAAAACATTAGTTGAAGGTGCTTCTTACATAAATAAACTAAAAAATGGTTCCAATATTCTAATTAGCGAAGGCTGCACTCATCATAGACAGTGTAACGACATAGGAACTGTTAAACTTCCTAATATGCTAAAAAAATACACTGGTGCCAAATTAAGTTTTCACTTCACTAGTGGCACAGAATTCTATAATGATTTAACACACTTTGATTTAATAATTCACTGCGGTGGTTGTATGTTAAATGACACTGAGGTAAAGCACAGAATTTCCCAAGCAGTTAAGTTAGGAGTACCAATTACAAATTACGGAACTGCACTAGCATTAATGAACGGTATACTAAAAAGAAGTCTTGCTCCTTTTAAGGAAATACAAGACCTCTTAGATTAATGCTTATTCATCTATTTTTATATTAGAAAATAAATCTCCCATTGAAAATGTCATATTCTCTTTTGGCTTATATGCTTTAATAAGTGGTGCCAGAATACGAAGCATCTCTTCTCTGTTTCTGGAAAGTTTCAATAACAGACCTGTATTTCTGGCATCGCATAAAGCATCATGCATCTGCCCCTGAAAATCATTTCCTACATAAAACACTGCATCTTTTAACGAAACTCTTTTTCTTGCTCCTATTATCTTTCCGAACACTTCCTGAAAATCTACCCACTTCGAAAGCATTTCTGCCACTCTATTATCTTCATACTTTTTAAGTTTTGACTCATACTTTATCTGATGATAATCAGACATAGACCATGAATATATCTTATACTCTGTTCCACATACATTATATATCCAGTCAATAAACTCTGGCATAACTTCATTAAAACTTCTACTATCTGACACTGTTTCATTGGTTATCCCGGTAATATCCACATAGGGAGGTAATATTTCATTGATTTCAGGCTTAACATATGTCTTATATTCTGCTATTTCTTCGTAATTATCGTCTAAGATAATAGCTCCTATTTCAATAGTTTCATAACTACTAATTTTTCTTTGCTCCTCAAATTCCTTTAAGATTTCATTCATCTCAAGGTCAATTACAACATGATACATTAGTTTACTCCTCGTTATCATAGGTATAAAACAGTTATATACTGTCTATAAATTCTTTTATATATTTATTAATTGTCTTCTGATTTGAAACATACTTTTCAAAACTAAGGTTTTTAATCTCTTTCAGTTTTTGTACAATTTCATCTGGCTCATTAACATAACTTATCATATTTGCCTGTGCAAACTGATTAATAATCTGAAGTTGGTGATCATCTACATGCTCATTATATCTTGATAATCGTGCAATGGCAATTACTTTTTTATCATTTTTCACTGCCCCTACAATCACTCCCGTTCCGCCATGACAAATGACAACATCACACTGAACAAGTTTATTCTTATATGCATCCCTATCTAGAAAATCACAATACTCATAGTTTTTTGGTTTATAATCACTGCTCCCAATCTGAGCAAATACCTTATCCTCAATCAATCCTTTTTCTATAGATTCATCAAGACTTTTTAATAAACGGTTAAATTGGAATTTTTGTGAACCTAAAACAACAAAAATCAATACAATCCCCCCTTATACTCAGCATTAGGATAAAACTTTTTCATACTTTCCCACTGAACTAAAAACAAATCAGCAAACTTATATACAAGTCTTCCTGTTAATGTTGGGGAATCTATTTTTGCAAAGGATTCAATGAACACCACTTTTTTCCTCATCAACTTCATAATAAAACACGCCGGTACTGTTGAAAGTGCTCCTAAGGATATAACAACGTCTGGCTTTTCTTTTATAATAATTGATAAACTTTTAAAGAAAATATATATAAATTTAAAAATGAAAAGTAGTTCTTTTCTATTAATTTGACACACTGTGTAAAGTTTTACATTATCTACTTTAACTTTATACTTTGTTTTTTCAGTTAAAACAACACTATCATATTCATTCATAAGTTCTTTAAGCATCATAAGCTGCTCAAAATGTCCCCCGCTTGATGCCGTAAAAAGTACCTTTTTCACTATCTGTCAATAACCTTTCTTATATAGTTTTCCCATTCTAGGGTAATTCTTTCAGGTTCTGCAACTCTTTTTATATCCATAGCCATATACCCCAACTGATTTGCACTATCAGGATCATCAGCTATACTGCACATTGCTTTTACTAATTGTGTCTTACTTCCTACTTGGCACAGATACCCATTCAATCCATTTTCAATAAGACTTTGAGGACCACCACTTGGACAATCAGTAGAAATACATGGCAATCCACAAGCCATAGCCTCCATTAATGCATTAGGCAATCCTTCAAAATCTGAAGTCATAACAAACATACCTGCTTCATATATTTCTTCAAGTACATTGTTAGTAGTTCCACAAAACTCATATGTCTGTGGATAAAGATTGGCTTTTGCATATTGCAATAATTCATCCTTCATAGGACCATCACCGTAAATTAATAACTTATACTCATCATAAATCCTTGAAAAATCTCTAAATGAATCGATTAACAGTTTATGATTCTTTTGAGGCGCAAGTCTACCAACACTTACAACGGTTTTACATCTTGTCTTAGGTAATTCCCTATTAGGAATTCGTGATGTATCAAGGGGATTTAAGATAATCTCTCCCTTCTTTCTCAAATTTCTTGAAAAAAACTCGCTAGCCATTTGTGTTTGAAAGATTATTCCGTCTACAAAAGGATAAAATACTTTTCGTAATGCTCTGTTTAACTTGTTTTCAGGCATAATCCATGGATTATTTCGCTCGGATACGACTATCTTCGATTTAATGCCCAGTAAAGCGGGTACTGCTTTCGCAGAAATCTCTTCTGGCATGATTATCACTACATCTGGGTTTAAAGCCTGAACTTTTGTTCTAAGACTTCGATAGGCTGTAAACTTATCAAACCCGGCGGGCTTTCCACCTTTATTTAACATAGGAATGACTTTGATGTCTTTATGTAATTTATACACACACTCATCATTAATAAGAGTGATTATATTACAGTAATTTCCTCTATCTGCTAAGGAATTAGCAACTGTTGCTATAACCTTTTCAGCACCACCAAACTTCATTCCATATGTTACAAAAACAACACTAATCTTTTCATTCATATCATTCACTACTATCCCATCTCTTCCAAGAAGTTTTTATACATGTTAATCAATTCTTTTGCATTTTTATGTATATCATAACCTTTTTCTTCCACAAGAGCAATGCTTTTCCCCTTATTCTCTTCTCTTTTATTAATTGGTAATGCCAGTATATTTTCCACCCATTCTTCCATATTATCCAGTGATATACTTGTAACAAAACCATCTATAATCGCTTCTTTAGATACCTTGTCGGAAATAATACACGGTAATGCATTACTTACGGCTTCGATAATTGTCAAAGGAAGTCCTTCAAATCTTGAAGGTAAAATAAGCATATCAAAAGCATGCATATATTTCACTACCTCATGGGTTCTCCCAACAAATCTAACATTGGAAGAAATCTCAAGTTCCTTAGCATAATCTATCATTTCTTCTTTAAGTTTTCCATCACCTATCAGTATCAGCTCGTAATCAGAATCTCTTTTATAAATATTACTAAAAAGTTTTAATACATACTCATGATTCTTTTGATAAGAAAAATGACCTATATGACCTATTACTTTTTTGTTATTTAACCCAAGTTCTTCCCTAGCCGCCTCTCTGATTTCTTTTTTATACTCAAATTTTAAGGTATCAACACCATTATTAATAACAATAAAATCTCTATCTCCATAAAGCCATTTTCCCGCAAGTTCTCCACAAGCAAATCTATGAGTATAGGATTTATGAAAACTTCTCTTTGCCAAATTATGAATTATCTTATGAGTGCATGTGGTATTGTGAGAATGTACTATTCTAACCTTAACCTTTGCCTTCTTTGCTGCAATTAACTCTGTAAGCATTGTAGCACTGTTTCCATGAATATGTATAATGTCATAATCTCCTTCTTTCAAGATTCTTGTAAGGTTTTTGATATAGCCAAAGGGATTCTTATTTCTTCCCTGAATCTTAAATATTTTTGAAGGTTTAAAAAGAGTTTCACTTTTTTTATTAATTCTATCCTTAAGCCCCTTATCAACATCATTTATTACAACAAAATCCATGGCAATGTTGCTATCATCCATGTTCTCAAAATAATTCATAATGACCCCTGTTATACCATTAAACCCAAATGATGTTGTACATACAGTCATTATTCGCATAAAGTAATCTTTCCATCCTTTTCTACTAATACACCTAATGCAATTCCATAATCTATAGCATCTGTAAATGCACTGTTAACTGTAGCAGTAAGCCTTGTAAATCCAAACACATTAGCTGACTGTCTTGCAAGGTCTTCTCTTGACATACCAAGTTGTACTTTTAGTACCCCAACCAAACCTGCCAGACGTTCTTGTATACAGATTTGTTTAGCCGTTCTTATCTCTTCATGCTCACATACTCTGTAATACTTAAGTTCATTAGCCTTTTGTCCCACATTCCATAAAAACTTAGTATCATCATTAATAGTGAATGGATACTGTTTTTGAGAAGAAATAAATTTTTCTGCCATTTCTTCAAACTTGGCTGTCCTTTTAGTTATACGATATTTTTGAGCAAATCTTGCTTTAATAATATCTGTACATACAGGAGCTTCCAATTCTATAATATCCCCAAGGGTTTGTTCAAGTTCCTTGGAATTATTACTCGAAGCCTGTTCATAGAAATTCTCAGTCATCAAATACCTTTTAGGTGTATATATCTTATATTCTAAAAGATTCTCGTCTTTTGGAATTTCTATTTCTACCCTTTCATAGGAATCAAGAATTGATGTCTGCTGTGCTTTCACTGGTTCTGTCACTTTTTCAGATTCAACTGGCGTTGGATTCTTTCTTTCTTCAAGTATTGAATTGATTCTTGTTACAATGCTTTCTTTAACCTTTCTATTGCTATCAAACCAATCCATTACCCAAACATTCATAATCTCCCATCCAAGTCCCTTTAAAACAGAAGGTTGTAAAACATTTCTGTCTCTTGCGGTCTTAGAGCCTGCATAGTTTATACCATCACACATAATACCCAGTATATATTTGTTATCATCTTCGGGGTCTACAATACCTAAATCCACCTTAAATTTTGAACTACCTATAGATGTATTAACCTTATAGCCATCTTTTCTAAGTTCTGCAGCAATGTTTTCTACCACATCATCACACTTATTATCAACTAAATCTTCTCTGTATATAAGCGAATTCTTACCATTTTTAGCAAATTCAAGGAACCCTTTAAGACCAACAACACCCTCTGACCTTGTTCTTGAAAGGTCTATTTGCTCTGGTTTAATACATGAAAATACAACCATCTCTTTACGAGATCTTGAGATTGCAACATTAAGTCTTCTCCAACCACCCTCATTGTTAAGTGGTCCGAAGTTCATTGAAACCTTACCTTCCTTATCAGGACCATAACCAATAGAGAATAATATTACATCTCTTTCATCACCCTGTACATTTTCAAGATTCTTAATAAAGATTGGTTCTTCGCTTTCATAAGCAATTGCTGCAAGTTGTGGTTCTTTACTAAGTTTTTCCTCTAACATATCCTCAATTAAATGCTGTTGAACAACACTAAAGGTTACTACACCTATACTATTATTTTTCTCAACAGGATCACTAAGCCTTTTTACTATCTCATCAACTATTGCCTGTGCTTCAAATTTATTGCATCTGCTTGCACCTTTATCATAATGTCCTTCCACATTAACCCATTTCACCTGACAATCCATATCGTTAGGTGATGGGAATGTATGTAATTTATTGTCATAATATTTTGCATTACTGTATGCAATAAGACTTTCATGTCTTGAACGATAATGCCACAACAGGTGTCTTGAAGGCATTGATATTGCAAGGCAATCATCAAGAACACTATCCATATCTTCTATATCCATATTGTCATCATCCACCTTAGAAGATGAGAAGAAACTAGTTGGTGGAAGCTGATTTGGGTCACCTACTACAATTACATTATTACCTCTGGCAATAGCACCCACTGCCTCGCTTGTTGGAAGTTGTGACGCCTCATCAAATATTACTAAGTCAAACTTTTCAAAAGAAGGATCTATGTACTGTGCTACAGATATAGGACTCATCAGCATACATGGGCACATTTTTCTAAGAAGCGCAGGGATATTGTCAAAAAGTTTTCTAATGGACATATTTCTACCATTACTCTTAATGGCTTTTTGTAAAATACCAAGTTCAGAACTACCGGCTACCGCCATATTACCTGATGGTATGTTAGCAGAAAGTTTAGCTACTAGTTCATTAATTGTGAGTTTTTCAAACTCTTCAATAATATCTTTATATTTTGCTATAGATTCTTCTATGTTGGTACCTGTAAAACCTCTTAAAATGTCACTTTCTTCAATAGTAATAATTGCAAGATTATAGTTTATTGTACATACCAATGAACTAATCAAGTTCTCTTTAGTAACATCTTTATTAATAAGCGCATCTGTTATAGCTTTTCCACCTAACTGTTCTAACGTTGACTTAGCATTGCTATATCCAATGTATTCTCTCAAGGAATCAATGTTTTCTGGCCATTTTATGATAGCAGATAGAATAGCCTGTGGCATCTGGGTATTAAGATTATATACATCAAAATCGAGAGAATACTTATTCTTTAATTCATTCTTCTCATTTACAAAATTATCATATGCATTAATATATCCCTGATTACCCTTAAATCCGTTATAATTGAAGTTAAAGCCTTCTATATTCTTCTTTAAATACTCTACTTGCTCCCATGCCTTTGTACTTCCATACACTATCTTACTAAGTTTAATGAAATCTGTATTTAATCCTGCGTAAACTTCTCCACACATACCTGTAATAGATGCATCCGTGCATGATAATTCCTGTTGCGTATTCTTTAAACTAACCAAAAGTTCAATATACTTATCCATATTGTCTTTGGTTATAGTTCCAGCATTTTTAGCATAAGCAGCTAACATATTTACAACATCCTTAGTTGCAAACATCTTCATTAAGAACCATTTTCCTTTGGCCTCATTCCACTTTGCTTTAAGTTCGAAAGGATTTACTGATTCCACTCCCGGCACAAATACTGACTCAATTTCGGATTTAATTCTTGAGTATTCTAAACCTTTTTGTATAAATAGATTTAATTGGTCTTTCTTAGTTGTAAAACCACCATCACTAACAATACTATCAAGAATAAACTCATATTCATTGCAAATCTTACATAATAGCAAAAGACTTTCAAGAATTCTAGCAGTTGCGTATCCGTCTATTCCAAGTTTGTTATACAATGCATCAATCTCATTGATAAACATAGTAACATTACCTGCAAATGCAGTTCCAGCCTTATTTATCTCATCTCTTAAAGACATTGTGTACTCTTTAAGTTTTACGGCTTTAAATATATCTGTCACATGTTCACAAGACTTGTATGTTGTAATTAAATGTTCACTTTCCTCTATTAGTTTATTATAATCTCCTGCTGAAAGGTTTTTAACAAATTCAACATCAAAGAGAATCTTATCTTTATTATCTACATTAGCTTCATAATCTGAAATCATCTGATAAAGCGACTTATCACATCTTCCATTCTTATGAATCGCAAGCATAATATCATTAAGTTTGTTTCTTGTCTCATATAGTTTTTGAGCTGTTTCACTGTAACTTTCAGGTTCTTTAATTCTTCCAACCTCTAATGTCTTAGCAAGTTGGCCTAGTACAACTCTCTTCTGCGCCTTGTTAGAATGCAATTCAAGGCAAAATGGCCCAAGACCAATCTTTTCAAGACGTTTTTGAACAACCGTAAGGGCTGCCATCTTTTCTGCAACAAATAAAACTGATTTACCCTGATACAAAGCATTTGCAATCATATTGGTAATAGTTTGTGATTTACCTGTTCCCGGTGGTCCAAAAAGTACAAAACTTTCACCTTGAGCCGCAGCAGATATAGCCGCCATTTGAGATGAATCCACACTTGTTGGAATAGCCACATCACTAGGTTTTATGCTTATATCAAAATTATCTCCTGCAATTTCATTAAACTCAGATTCCCATTCCATCTTACCGGAAATCAAACTCTTAACAACTTTATTGGCAGCAATCTCTTCCTTACGGTTACGAATATCATTCCACATAATGAACTGACTAAATGAGAAAATACCTACAAAAGCAAGTTCTTCAACATCCCAACGATTCTTAGCCATTACTGCTTTTCTAATGGTATTAAACACCAGTAAAATATCTATTCCACTATCATCTGTAGGAAGTGGGTCAAGACCCGAAAGACTTATTCCAAAATCCTGTTTCAAAAGTTCCAATAAAGTAATATTCATCTGTGCTTCATCATCACGAATTCTAATAGAATACGTGTTAGATACAATCTTTTTAACAATATCCACAGGAATAAGTACCAATGGAGCATATCTTGGTTTTTCACTTATATCACTTTCATACCATCTTAGAAAACCTAGCGCAAGGTACAATGTATTGCTACCATTCTCTTCTAAACTTAGTTTTGCCTGTCTTTGCAAATGTTTCATAGAATTATTTAGTTCTTTTTCAGAAACAAAAGTTCTAATCCTTTTGTTTTCAAATTCACTTTTAGCAATATCATTAATATAGTTTGTGTTATTCTCTATATCATAAATCTTACTATCCTTTAATGTTGCATCAAAATCCTGAGGAATTGGCATAATCTTGAAATCATGTCCTTTAGCAATCTCATCTTCTAATACAGGAAGGTTTGCCGCCATAAGTTGAACTGATGATTTGTTAGGTCTAAAATTAACTAATGGATTCCTAAGGCCTAAATCAAGAAGTTTTCGCTCCCATAACTGCTCTTTAGTAAGTTTAGTTGAATTCTCGTCAACACCTATTACTAACTGATTGATATTAGTAGATGGAGCGGCTGTTGAATATGTGGTGTCCCTAGGCGCTTCTATTACATAGGTTCCATCCTTAATTGTTCTTTGTGGTAAAGGATATACCTTGCTTGTTCTACATCTTTTAACATCAATAGCCATAACAAATTCATCATTACCCGCTAATTTGCCCGCTCCTGCATAAGCAGCATCATCAAATGTAGAATCTACACCTGCTCTAAACATTGTACATTCACAAAGTTCTATTTCGTTGATTCCTTGAGCTATTCTCTTAGTAATTGCACTTGCATCATATTCTACACACTCAGGAAAAGTTAAATTGTCAAGCCAACATCCTACAAAAGCGTGTCCTTTAGTAATAATTATTATTGGATTTAGACCTACAGACTCTAAGGCCGATGCATATGTTACAGAAAAGTCCAGACAATTTCCCCTGCGCTGTTCTAAAACTATATCTGCCATTCTAATTTTCTGACCAACCTCTTCAAAATTAGCTGCATGCAAAGAATAGGATATTCCCCACTCTTTAAGAGCAGTAAAAATTGCAGCCATCTGTAATCTTACGTTATTAGGATTATTAGTAAGATAACCTGTGAAATCACTTGAACCACTCCACTTTGCAAGATAATTGCCAGCAGTGGATAAAATGGCAGAAAGTCCCTGATAATTTGGTGTTACAAATGAACATAATATCTCTGGCATTATGCTGTAGCCAGTCCACTGATCATATGATAACACATCTATCTGTTCATCTTTATGATATATGTTATCTTCGCCTATATATGCATCAATATGCATAACTGCAGGTGTACGCTCATTTAATCCGGCCAGATAGTTTGGTGAAAGCATAATACTCACCGGCGAAACACTCACAGGAGTGTTAGAATTAATAACATCCACTGTATGTTCGTATGTACTTGCAATCTCTGGTTCAAAACTAATCTTTAACACCACATTGTTTAAAGGTGTTGTTCCATTATTCTTGAATACAATATTTCTTACAAATGGCACATAGTTTTGCCACATAGCATAATTAATTGTTTTATTAAATTCCAACTCAACTATCAAATTTCTATCCATGTGTACCCTCCCAAATTAAAGCGGAAAACCCGCAAAATTATCTTTTTTAGTAGTTTTTATATATATAAAAAAGTCTCGATATCTACAAAAAACAATATCAAGACTATTCTACCACATATTTCAAATTATTTCTCTATATTTTTATAATAAATTGATTATATTTATACATATTTCTAGACTTCAAATCCAATTATCATTCCACCCTTCTCTGCATAAAAACTGCAAAGACCCATACACTTTTCCAGTACAATGTCTGCCATGGGGTATTCTTTTCGTATTCTATTTATTAATTCACTTGCATCGAATTCATTTAAACAATGGGCTATTCTTACCTTGCCCCCTTTAAATCCAAGTTTTATCATCTCATTATATATGGTGATTATAGTCTTCCTTTTACCATGTGCTTTTGTAATAGGTTGAAGAGTTCCACTATCACTTGCTTTTCCTATTGTTCTTATTCCTAATACTCCCGCCAAAGTTGCTAAAGTAAAACCAATTCTACCATTACACGCAAGATTATGTAATGATTCCAAGGAAAAAATGAGTTTTATCTTTTTATTATATTCTTCTACTTTGGTCACTATTTCATCAAAACTTGAATTATTACATATCATATCCTGTATCATTTCTGCAACCAACCTCATCTGTGGTCCTGTAGATAATGAATCAAGCACATATACTTTAGCATTCTCATTAAGAGACATATATTCGTCCTTTGCAATCATTGCTGCATTATAACTTCCTGATAAAGCACTTGTAATAGTTATAACAAATATCTCATCTGCTCCTGCAAATGCTTCTAGCCAATCACCGGCACTAGGACAGGAGGTTGTTGTTTTTCCATTATATTGAGCCAGTTCATTTATCATTTTTTCCACATCTAATCCTAATTCATCTATATACTCCTTTTTATCTGTTATTATCTTAAGTGGAACTATTTTTAACTCTTTATATCTTATACTTTTTATATTGGATGATGAATCAACTACTATTCTTCTTATCATAACCCACTCTCCCTTATTTTTCTATCCAACTACATACCAGATATTATTCCATATCTGTAATACAATAAATTACTCACCAATACCTATTTTATGAAACAAAAAATAAATTATTCATAATTATTTAATTATATTCCTGATTACGTAATAAAAAGACTAACAAATACATTGTAATTGTATCTGTTAGTCTTGATTCTATCTACTTTGATGAAAACATTTTATTCCGGAATATATACCATCTTCACCCAAATAATCTTCTATCCTAAGTAATCTATTATATTTTGCAACTCTCTCACCCCTACAAGGAGCACCGGTCTTTATTTGTCCACATCCCAGCGCAACTGCCAAATCAGCAATAGTAGTATCTTCTGTCTCTCCCGACCTATGAGATACAACTGCTGTATATCCTGCCATATGTGCCATTTTAATGGCTTGTATTGTTTCTGAAAGTGTACCAATCTGATTTAACTTTATTAAAATAGAATTGGCACATTTTTCATCAATTCCTTTCTTAAGCCTTTCTGTATTTGTTACAAATAAGTCGTCACCAACTAACTGAACTCTATTCCCCAGCCTATTGGTCAGTTCCTTCCATCCTTCCCAATCTTCTTCATTCAAACCATCTTCTATAGAATAGATAGGATATTTATCACACAAGTTTTCATAAAGAGATATCATCTCCTCAGTGGTTCGTATAACACTTGTTTTATTGGTATCCGGAGAACTAACTGTTACATTACCTTCACTACGCTCCTCACACCTTTTTATATCCTCTAGTAAAATCTTGGTCTCACCCGGGAAGTAATACATTCCACTGTTAGCATCATATAATTCGGATGCTGCGGCATCCATGGCAAAAACAATATCTTTACCACACTCATATCCTGCCCTGTCTACAGCCATAGTCAGATAATCAAATACTTCATAAGCATCCGCTAAATCCGGAGCGAATCCTCCTTCATCCCCTACTGCTGAGGATTTATCATTTTCTTCAAGAATAGTTTTAAGCGCATGATAAACCTCTGTACCCATTCGTAGTCCTTCTTTAAAACTGGTTGCTCCCACCGGCATTATCATAAATTCTTGAAAATCCACAGTATTTTTAGCATGTACACCACCATTTAATATATTCATCATTGGCACTGGAAGATGATTACTTGTACTACTGCCTAAATACTCATACAGTGGTATTCTTTTTGAATCGGACGCTGCTTTGGCACATGCCAGTGAAACAGATAAAATTGCATTTGCTCCAAGTTTTGACTTATCTTTTGTCTTATCGGCAAATATCATTGCTTCATCCACAGTTTCTATTGACTGAAACTCATATCCTGATAATAGTTCATTAATAATTGTATTGACATTATTAACTGCCCCTATTACCCCTTTACCATTGTATCTTAACTTATTGTTATCTCTAAGTTCTAATGCCTCAAATTTACCTGTAGATGCACCACTTGGTACAATAGCCCTGCCACAACTTCCATCTTCAAGTGTAACCACAGCTTCAACCGTAGGATTACCCCTTGAATCTAATACCTCTAACCCTTTTACTCTGCTAATCTTCATACATACCTCCATATATAATAACTTTTATTATATAATTAGCTTGAATGGTGTGTTTTATTCAGTTATTCTAGTCATTCTTTTCTCTTTCTATTCTCTGCGCTAAATCTTCTAAATACATCCATCTGTCCATTTTTTCATCGAGTTTTGCCAAGATTACTTCTTTTTCTTTCATAATCTCGTTTAGTTTAACAAAATCCTTAGAATACTTAATGTACTCTTCATCTAACTTATTTACTTTATCTTCAAGAACTGCTATTTCATCTGCAATAGTCTCATACTCCCTTTGCTCATTGTAAGAAAACTTAAGTCTCTTAGTCCTTCCATCCTTCCCAGTTTTAGAATTTCCCACACTGTCATCTGTTTTACTTTTTACTACTCTGGTAGAATCACTTTCTACCATTTTCTTATTCTCTTCTATAATTTTCTTTATACTGTAATCCGTATATCCACCTTCATACTGATGAATTCCATCCTCTTCAAAGGCAAATATTCTTCTTACTACCCTATCTAAGAAATACCTGTCATGAGATACTGTTATAACAATGCCCTCAAAACTATCAAGATAATCTTCTAATATTGCTAAAGTGGTAATATCCAAATCATTAGTAGGTTCATCAAATATAAGCACATTAGGTGCTTCCATAAGAACTCTTAAAAGATTAAGCCTTCTCTTTTGTCCTCCTGAAAGTTTTCCAATATAACTATACTGCAATGATGGTGGAAATAAAAATCTTTCTAACATTGCACTTGCTGACACCGTTCCATCTTTAGTCTTAACATACTGGGCTGTATCGGTAATATACTCTATTATCTTCTTGTCCGGATTCATATATGTTATATCATATTTCCCATTAATGCTTTTATTTGAAGTATTAATTTCCTGAGTGTAATAGCCTATCTTAACTGTTTGACCTATGGTTATATTTCCACTATCCGGTTGAATTAAACCCGCAATCATCTTCATTAATGTAGTTTTACCACAACCATTTTTACCAATAAATCCGATTCTGTCATCTTTTAAGAAAATGTATGAAAAATCTTTAATAAGTTGTTTGTTTCCATAACTTTTACAGACCTCATTAAGTTCAATAGTAGTCTTTCCAAGTCTTGAACTTAGGGAACTAATCTCCACCTTTTCATCAATTTTAAAATCTTCTATGCTTTTCATCTCATAGTATCTGTCTATTCTTGCTTTTTGTTTGGTAGAACGGGCAAGCGCCCCTCTCATAATCCATTTTAACTCAGTTCTAAGTATAGACTTTCTCTTTCGTTGGGATGCAATTTCCATATCTTCTCTCTGAGCCTTTAACTCAAGAAACCCTGAATAGTTAGTACTATAACTGTATATCTGTCCTTTATCAACTTCTACAATTCTATCTGTAACACTATCAAGAAAATATCTGTCATGTGTAACCATAATAATTGTAGCTTTACTAGCCTTTAACTGTTCCTCTAGCCAGTCAGACATATCACTATCTAGATGGTTCGTTGGCTCATCTAGGATAATTATATCTGCATTGGACACAAGGGCTGCAACAAGGGCAACTTTCTTTTTCTGCCCTCCGGACAAAGTGTTAGTCATCTGTTCAAAATCTACTATTCCTAGTTGCATAAGCATTGATTTACCAATAGTTTCTACTTCCCATTCATTCATATTGGCCTTTCCAAGTTTGATAATGCTTTCAATAATATTATCCCCATCTTCAAACTCAGGGTTTTGTGGTAAATAACTTATTACCATGTTATTGGCAATTGTCACCTGACCTTCATCCGGTTCTTCAATGCCTGCAATAATCTTTAATAGCGTAGACTTACCGCATCCATTAATACCAATAACGCCTACCTTCTCACCTTTTTGCACAAATAAAGAAGTCCCATTAAATAATGGGATTTCTGAATATGCCTTTATTATATTATCAACGGAAATTATGTTCATAATCTCTCTCCATTTTCATATAAAAATCATCTATCAAATATAACACTACTCTTTAAACACTACTTAGCCTCTGTTATATTGTCCTTTGCTACATCAATCCATGATATGTAACCGGAATACTTTTCGAGTTCTTCAATAGTTAATTCTATGGCACTGTTACTGCTTCCACAGGCAGGAAATACTGTCTCAAATCTCTTTAACGACTCATCAAGGTATACCTTAACTCCTTCATTTACAGCAAATGGACACACGCCTCCAACAGCATGACCAATTAACTTTTCTGCATCTTCAAAAGCCACCATTTTTGCCTTTTTACCAAAAGTATCCTTAAATTTTCTGTTATCAACCTTAACATCTCCTGCAGCAACAATAAGAATAACTTCATCATCAAAGGTAAAGGATAGAGTTTTTGCTATTCTTTCATTTTCGCAACCAAGTGCTTTAGCTGCTAATTCAACAGTAGCACTTGATACATCAAATTCTCTAATTCTCTCTTCCATTCCATATTCTTTAAAAAATGCTTTTACTTTATCTATAGCCATTTTACTTTCTCCAATAATCATCATTAAAAATTCTACTAGTACTTTACCATCAATATACAAGAACAAAAAGCATTTGACTTATCTATACCAAAAACAATTCAGTTGAAAAATATCTTTCTGCTGTATCAGGAAGTACTGTAACAACAGTCTTACCCTTACCCAACTTCTTAGCAAGTCTAATAGCCGCAGCAACATTAGTACCACTAGAGATTCCGCACATAAGACCTTCCTTACATGCCAACATTCTTGTTGTATTAAGCGCTTCTTCATCCGAAACAATAGCAATATCCGTATATATTTCCTGATTAAGAATTGGTGGAATAAGTCCATCTCCTATTCCCATTTGAATATGACTTCCAATACTTCCACCTGAAAGTATGGCTGCATCCTCAGGCTCTACAGCCCAAATTTCCATATCAGGATTGGCTTCTTTTAACACTCCTCCAACGCCTGTAATTGTTCCACCAGTTCCAATTCCTGAGCAAAAACCGTGAATTGGCTTATCAGCCTGTTCTAAAATCTCCTTACCTGTTGTTATTTCATGCACAGCTACATTAGCAGGGTTTTCGAACTGTTGTGGTACAAAAACATTACTATCATCTGCTTTCATCTTAAGAGCCAAATCTATACACTCTTGAATACATTTACCTATATCTCCATCATCATGAACAAGTATAACTTCTGCTCCATAATGCGTAACCAATTTACGTCTTTCAGCACTTACTGAATCGGGCATTATAATTATAGTTTTGTAACCTCTTACTGCTCCTACTAACGAAAGACCAATACCTTGATTACCACTTGTTGGTTCAACAATGATTGTATTTTTATTAATAAGTCCTTTTTTCTCTGCATCTAATATCATATTATAGGCAGTTCTTGTCTTAATTGAACCTCCTATATTAACACCTTCAAATTTAACTAAAATCTCCGCGCTATTCTCGTCTGTAATATTATTAAGACGAATAAGTGGTGTGTTACCCATAGCTTCTAATACATTATTACATATCATTTTAAAAATGACTCCTTTCACTTCTTAGGCTTTGATAGTATATCACAAAAATCTCTATATGTACAACATTAAACATAGCTTTGTTCAACTTTTATTACTGCAAAATAGTTACCTTCAAAACTAGATACAATCTCTTCAACTTTTTCTTTAACTTCATTCTTTGTTAGTTTAATCTCAAATGGCACTACAACATCAAATATAAGATTGGTATGTGTAGGTCCACTAACCATCCTAAAGTCATGTATGGACAATCTTTCGTCAATTTCTTTCACGCTATTAGATACAATCTTTTTCATTCGCTTAATCTCTTCATTATCTGTATCAACAGGATCCATATGTATGACCGCCTCGCAATCAAGACTTTCTCTTATTCTTTCTTCGATAATATCAATTGTATCATGAATCTCATATATGTTTTTGTTCCCTGGTACCTCTGCATGTAATGAAACCATTCTTCTTCCTGGACCATAATCATGAACTACCATATCATGTATTCCACCTACCATGTCGTAACTCATAACTATTTCCTCTACCTGTTTTACAAATTCCTTATCTGGAGCCACACCAAGTAGTGGATCTATTGTATCTTTTGCAGCATTGATTCCTGCATAAAGAATAAAACCGGCAACAAATACACCACAGTAACCATCAATATTTATTCCTGTTAACTCCATAAATAGCATAGATAATAAAACTACAGTTGTTGCCACGGCATCAGATAAGGAATCCGTTCCTGTAGCCATCATAGCTTTTGAGGATATTCTCTTTCCTATCTTTTTATTATAATATGCCATATATAGTTTTATTCCAACACAAACAATAAGAATAATTATTGTAACCAAGTTTTGAGACACGTTAACAGGCCTAATAATCTTATTAATTGAACTTTTCAGCAATTCAAATCCCATCATCAGAATAATCATGGATACAAATAGACCCGAAAGATATTCAAACCTACCATGTCCAAAAGGATGATCCGTATCTGCTTTTTTTCCTGCAAATACAAAGCCAATCAAGGTTATGAATGAAGAACCTGCATCTGATAAGTTATTAAATGCATCGGCAGTAATAGCCACGGAACCTGTAATAAATCCTGCAACCATTTTCCCTGCAAACAATAAAACATTCAAAACAATTCCTACTATACTGCATAAAGTGCCATATAGTTTTCTCTTTCGTTTTTCATCTTCCGTTTTAATAAAAACCTTACTTAGTAATGTTATCATAGTTTATTCCTTATTGATTTTAGTAACATAAACACCATTTTATCATTATCTTTTCTTTTGGTCAATTTTAATTAGATAAACTTATACACACCTTCCGCCTTAAAGTTTACCATCATCAAAACGGTGAGTGGTTGTTCTTAAGACAAGAGAAAGGATGACGTATACACATCATCCTTTCATAAACCAATATTATTATATACAATCATTGTCATTTGACAATTGGTGACATTTGCACTGTCTGGCATTTTTACAATTCCCGGCAGCAGGGCATCCAATACATCTGGTACCTTTTTTCTTTTCTTTAATGATATATCCTATAGCAGTACCCAAAATCACAATAAGTATAATACTTACAATAAGATTTTCCATGGTGCACCTCCAATCACTGTTATAACTATCTATTATTTAACTAATTTATTATCGTATTCCTTTGCAACTTTAACATTAGAACGTATGGCAAGTGTAATAATAATTGCTATTACAACAAAAACTCCTATAAGTCCTGGAATCAATCCTTCTCCAACCTTACCATATACAATTGGTGTACCAATCTGATATACAAGGAAAGCTACAATATATCCAACTGCAAACTGAAGACCAACACCTGCAAATAACCATTTCTTTGATTTAATTTCTGAGTTCATTGCACCTATTGCTGCAAAACAAGGTGGTGTATAAAGGTTAAACATAAGATATGCCAATGCTGCTACTGCTGTAATACCAAACATTGCTTCACCGGCACCCATACCGGCTTCAAGAAGTTCAAAGTCTTCGTTAATGGTGCTAAGGGCAAATACCGCACCTAATGTACCAACAACTTCTTCCTTGGCAATGAATCCTGTAATTGCTGCTGCGGCAAGTTGCCACATACCAAATCCAAGTGGAACTAATAATACTGCAAATGGTGACGCTATTTGTGCAAGAATAGAATCGCTTGGATTTGCTGCTTCCTTAAAAGTCCAAGTATATGAAGCCATAATACTAACAATGGCATTACATACAAGGATAATTGTACCCGCCTTAATTATGTATGATTTACCTCTTTGCAACATTGTACCTATTGCACCAAGCAAACTTGGTGCTTTATAATCAGGAAGTTCAATAATAAAGAATGATTTTCTATATTTATATCTTGTAATGGTCTTTACAAGAATTCCACCTAACAATACTAAAAGTATTCCTACAAAATATACAACTGGTGATACCCAATTTGATTCAGGGAAAAATGCTCCTGCAAAAAGTGCAATAACTGGAATCTTAGCACCACATGGAATAAATGGTGTAAGCATTGCTGTTGCTCTGCGCTCTCTCTCATCACGAATCGTACGACAAGCCATAATACCAGGAATTGAACAACCTGTACCTATAACAAGTGGAATTATAGACTTTCCTGAAAGACCTACTCTTTTAAATATAGGGTCTAACACTACACTTACACGAGCCATATATCCGCAATCTTCTAATAGTGCAAGTAAGAAATACATTATCATTACAAGTGGAAGGAAACCAACTACAGCTCCAACACCACCAATAATACCATCGATTAATATAGTCTGTAAGATAGGAGCCACATCTGCCACTTTACCTTCGATAAAGCCACCAAACTGATCAATGTATCCACAAAGCCAGTCTGCAATAACAGGTCCAAGCCATGCTTGAGATACCCAGAATACAAACCACATAACAACTGCAAAAATAAATATACCTGCAAACGGATTAGTAAGAATATTATCGATTTTATCATTTATGTTCTTATCTTTCGTTGCAACTTTTCTCTTTTCAACACTCTTTACAATATCATTAACAAACTTAAAACGTTTCTTGTCAGCTTCAACCACCGCATTTTTATCAGTCAAATCAACATTCTCCTGATTGTAAGGAGCACTTTGCCCTTCCCCAACTAATGATACCGCCTTAGCCATCAACTCCTCAAGACCACTTTCATTAGTAACTGTAGATACTGTTTCAATTACAGGACATAAAAGTTTCTTAGAGAGTTCATCCACATTAATCTTAGTATCTTTTTTCTCATTAATGTCACTCTTGTTAAGGGCAACAACAACAGGAATTCCAAGTTCTAACAACTGGGTTGTAAAGAATAAACTTCTACTAAGATTAGTAGCATCTACAATATTAATGATAACATCAGGATTTTCATTCTTAACATAGCCACTTGTAATACTTTCTTCTGATGTAAATGGTGACATAGAATACGCACCAGGCAAATCAACGGCAATTAACTCTTTGCCTAAAGAATAGTTCTTTTTAATAGGACTTTCCTTTCTTTCAACAGTTACACCCGCCCAATTACCAACTTTCTCATTTTTTCCTGTCAATGCGTTATACATAGATGTCTTTCCGCTGTTAGGATTACCTGTTAATGCAATTCTCATTTTTTCCTCCATTCTTAATCGAACAATTAAAAATTCGATTCAGTTAGTGTACGCTAACCGCTTAATAAAATAGAAAGTTCTAATTATAGAACCTTTATTTTATACATATTTTAAAATTAGAATTTATGAATCCAGAATACACTAGATACCAATTGCTCTTGCCAATTCGTTATCAATATTATATCTGGCATCTTTTATAGAAACAACACAACCATTTTTCTTATGAGTTACTACAGTAATTGGCTCTCCACTATAACAGCCAAGAGAAAATAAAAATGAATTAAGTTCTTCATCATCAGTTAAAATATCTTTAATAATGTATTCTTCACCATCAATAGCATCAAGCAAATTCATCCGTATCTCTCCTTTCTATATGCTGCAAAGAGTCAGCTTATAAGAACTTTTCATAGGTTAGTCACCCCTAACTCCATATGAAGTTTACTACACTGTTATTTTTTTGTCAAGTTTTTTTTACCATTTTTTTTTAATTTCTTTTTACCACGTAAAATATTGCTATTCACCCAATTAAATGTTATGATTTTACATAGGAATTTATGAATTATTTTATGGAGACTTATAATGACTAATAGCAAACATCGTTCAACTGAATCTATAGAAGATTATCTTGAAACTATTCTTAAACTTACTAACAAACTAGGTCAGGTTCGTTCTATTGATATTGCCAATGAACTACATTATTCAAAACCAAGTGTAAGTATAGCCATGAAGAATCTTCGCAGCAAAAACTACATTACTGTTAACGATAACGGATATATCCATCTAACAGAGTCAGGTAAAGAATTAGCTGATAAAACATTAGAACGCCACACTCTTTTATCTGGTTGGCTAATAAGTATCGGCGTAAGCGAAGAAGTTGCTTATGAAGATGCATGTAAAATCGAACATGATTTAAGCGAGGAAACATATGAAGCAATAAAGAAATACTTCTCAAGTGTTTCCCATAACTAAACCTCCAATATTTTATTAATAGAAAGGATACTCACGCACCTAGTGCTGTAATGATATCATTATTATGGAACATTATAATGTAACTGGTATGAGTTGTGCTGCCTGCTCTACCCGTGTTGAAAAGGCAGTATCAAAATTAGAAGGTGTAAATGCATGCTCTGTTAACCTTCTCACTAATTCTATGGCTGTTGAAGGAACAGCGTCATCAAAAGATATAATTGAAGCTGTTGAAAATGCTGGTTACAACGCCAGTTTACAATCTGACACCTCTACCACAAAAAAAGATGACTCCTTTACAGATACCGAAACTCCAAGATTAAAGAAACGCTTATTGTCTTCTTTAATCTTTTTAGTTGTCCTTATGTATTTTTCTATGGGACATTCTATGCTTAATCTTCCCCTCCCTGCAGTGTTTGTCAACAATTATATTGCACTTGGAATTACACAGATGCTCCTTGCTATTATTGTTATGGTTATTAACCAGCAGTTTTTTATTAGTGGAGTAAAAGCAGTAATTAACAAAGCACCTAATATGGATACACTGGTAGCTATGGGAAGCGGTGCATCATTTATATACAGTGTATATATTCTATTTGCAATGACAGTTGCTGTTACTAAAGGTAACCTATCTGATGTGGCAAACTATGCTCACGAATTCTATTTTGAATCAGCTGCAATGATTCTTGCGTTAATCACTGTAGGCAAGATGCTAGAAGCCCGTTCTAAAGGTAAAACAACAAGTGCTTTAAAAGGTCTTATAGCAATGAAGCCTAAAACTGCTACTATTATAAGAAATAATGAAGAAATAATTATTCCTGCCGACGAAATCAAAAAAGATGATATCTTTGTTGTAAAACAGGGAGAAAGTTTTGCCACTGATGCAATTATTATCGAAGGCAATTGTGCTGCTAATGAATCTGCTCTTACAGGAGAAAGTATTCCTGTAGATAAGAAAAAAGGTGATCATGTATATGCTGCAACAATTAATAGTTATGGTTATGTAAAATGTCAGGCAACAAAAACAAGCGAAGATACTATTCTTTCTCAGATAATTAAGATGGTAAGTGATGCCTCTGCAACAAAAGCTCCAATAGCAAAAGCTGCTGATAAAGTATCCGGAGTATTTGTACCGATTGTAATCTGTATAGCAATAATCACTGCTACCATATGGATGATTTGTGGACAATCCCTTGGTTTTGCTCTTGCTAGAGCAATCTCAGTTCTGGTAATTAGTTGTCCTTGTGCATTAGGACTTGCTACTCCTGTTGCAATAATGGTTGGCAGTGGTGTTGGTGCAAAGAATGGTATTCTTTTTAAAACAGCTTCTTCTTTAGAAGCCACTGGTAAAACACAGATTATTGCTTTAGATAAAACAGGAACCATTACATGCGGTGAACCAAAAGTAACTGATATTACACCATGTGACCATATTACTGAAGAAGAACTTTTATCTATTGCATACTCTCTAGAAATAAAAAGCGAACATCCCCTTGCAAAAGCAATTGTTAATAAAGCTAAAGAAAAGAACTTATTGCTTTTGGACAGCACAGATTACAATGCAATTCCAGGTAATGGTCTACAGGCAACAATTAACAATTCAACTATTATTGGTGGCAATTTAAAATTTATAGAAAACAAAATTAAAGTGTCTGATAACATTAAAGAAATTGCAGAAAATTATGCTAAAAAGGGGAAAACTGTATTATTCTTTGCCAAGGATAACGAATTGCAAGGTATTATTGCAGTAGCTGATACTGTTAAAGAAGACAGCCGGGAAGCCATTAGTGAATTAAAGAATATGGGGCTTTATGTTGTAATGTTAACTGGGGATAACATACAAACTGCTAATGCTATTAAAGAACTTACAGGAGTTGACGAAGTAATTGCCGGAGTATTACCTGCAGGCAAGGAAAAAGTAATTAGAGATTTAAAGAAAAAAGGAAAAACTGCAATGGTTGGCGATGGTATAAATGATGCTCCTGCACTAACAAGTGCCGATATAGGAATCGCTATTGGTGCTGGCACTGATATTGCCATTGATGCTGCTGATGTGGTATTAATGAAAAGTTCACTAAGTGATGTGCCTTGCGCAATTCGCCTTAGCCGCGCTGTATTAAAAAATATTCATGAAAATCTTTTCTGGGCATTTATATATAATACCATTGGTATTCCACTTGCAGCCGGAATATGGATACCAATATTTAATCTGCAACTTAATCCAATGTTTGGTGCTGCTGCTATGAGTTTATCAAGTTTTTGTGTAGTAACTAATGCACTACGATTAAATCTTATTAATATAAAAAGTAGTGCCAAAGATAAAAGAATCAAAAATAATAATTTTAATAAAAAGGAGAATAAAACTATGGAGAAAACACTTAAAGTTGAAGGTATGATGTGTATGCACTGTGAAGGACGTGTAAAGAAATGCTTAGAAGATTTAGAAGGTGTTAAAGAAGCAATTGTAAGTCATGAAACGGGTACTGCTACTATAATCTCAGATAACGAGGTTTCTACAGAACTTATAATTAAAACAATTGAAGAACAAGGATATAAAGTTATCCAATAATAAAATGCAAGCAACGGTTGTTCAAGCCGTTGCTTGTTTACTATTATATTAAACTGTGTTTCTTTTAAAACTCTATGGACTAAGAATAGAAAAACTATTAATATTTCTAAGTATTCCAAAAACAACTACAACAATAGCCACTATCATCCAAATTACTTTTCTGATTTTGCCCGGATACGAACTACCTGTTTTTACATATTCAATACCAGAATAAATACCCTCGAAAGCAAAAAAAGGTAATAGGCAAAAAACCAATGGATTATAGGAAAATGCCGCTTTAAAATCAAGATTAATTATGGAAATACACATTCTACTAATGCCACATCCAGGACAGTATAAGCCTGTTATTAAGTTAAAAAAACATGGAACCTTTATATCTGTTATCATAACAAATAAATAATAAATAACCCCTATACATAAAACAATTCCAAAGCCCTTCAACAACTTATTTATTCTTTTTTTTCTGTCAACATGTATCTTCATATTAATCCTCTTTTTTATCAATAATTCTATGTAAATGTAAAAAGATATGATAAATTTAGTTTATTCTATCATTCCTTACTATACATTTCAATCCTTACAGATTTATACAACTTAATAAAAATAATAAACTTTTATAGTTTCTTCTTTTCTTAGTACGCATAATGTGGTAAAATAGTACTATATGTATTTACACTGAAACACTGAAATTATACATACATATGAATGGAGATTACTATGGCTTTAACTTATGCAATAACGGCGGCTTCTTGCGCCATTTTGGCCAGTGGATTAACCACTCTATATACATCAAAAAAAAGAGTTCGACTTCTTAAGGCTCAATCAGAAGACTTTCAACAAAAGATATCGGAAGTTGTTGATGCGAAAAAACAGGTTGAAGATGAATTTGAGCAACTAAAGAGTATTGCTTACTATGATGAACTTACTGGTCTAGAGAATTTAACAAAGTTTAATATAGAGTTAAAAAAATTATTGCAAGATAATCCTGACTCTAATTATGCACTACTTGTTTTTGAAATATCCAATTTACGTCAAATTAATATTATGTATGGTCCTGAAGAAGGAGACAAAATAATAACTTATGTTGCTGACACACTCATTGACAAATTAGGTGACTCATACCACTATGCAAAATTAAAAGATAATATGTACGCCATTGTTTCAAGTTGTGATGAAGACGACGAGCCTACTTCACTTGCAGACTTATTATCTGATATATTAAAGAACTATTCATCAAATATTGTAATCAATCTTGCATTTGGTATATATAAAATTGTTGATAAGACAATAGATGTTGCTCAGATGATTGCATGTGCTGAACTTCCAAAACGTACAATCACTAAAGACAGCGAAACTAATTATGCATTTTACACTGAAGAACTTCATCAAAAATTAATCAACGACAAACAGATGGGTAAAGATATGAATTATGCTCTTGAGCATAATCAGTTCTTAACATATTTGCAGCCAATTGTAAACCTTAGAAATCATCAGATTGTGGCAGCAGAGAGTCTGGTTCGTTGGAAACATCCTGAGAAAGGTGTTCTCTCTCCGTTCCAGTTTATTCCACTGTTTGAACGCAATAATTTCATTATAAAACTTGACCACTATGTTTGGAGAGATTCTTGTAAAACCATACGACATTGGATAGATAACAATATAGAACCAATACCTGTTTCCATTAACATATCTCCTATTCATTTTTCTCACCCGGGATTTGTTAATAAATTAATCTCATTAACTGAACAGTTTAAAATATCTCCAAAGTATCTTAAACTTGAATTTGCTGAGATTGCATTTTCTGACAATAATCCTGACATAAAGAAGAATCTTGAGCAGTTGGCTGAAGCCGGATTTATGATATGTGTAGATAACTACGGAAGTTTTAACTCTCCAATTAACATAATCAAGGACTTTCCTGTTGACGAAATAAAACTTGACCGAAAATTCCTTAACTCATGTCTAACTACAGAAAATGGTCTGACAATTGTAAGATATATTAATGCTATGGCTAAAGAATTGGATAAGAATGTTATCGCAGAAGGTGTTGAAACAATTGAACAAGCTAATAACCTCTTACAAATTGGTTGTGACTTTGCTCAGGGTTTCTTCTTTGCAAAGCCTATTCCTTTAAGAGAATTTGATGAAATGAGAGCTAAAATACTTGGTTCTAATTATACACCTTCCATGGTTTATCCTACATTTAGTGATGACGAAGGCAATTTACTCCCATAAACCTATTACTTTAATAAAAAATGTGGACACTAAAATGTCCACATTTTTTATTAAACATCAATATCAGAAATATTAAATATTACTATATCTTCCGATTCCTTAATTGCTCCATTGTCTGAGTATAAGGTTGCAACTACTTTATAGTTAACTGCCTTTGAATTCGAAGGC
>JAFQMS010000033.1 GCA_017396145.1 Lachnospiraceae bacterium | reverse complement strand
TTCTTTTTAATAGTGTGTTCTCATTCGGTTTCGATGCAAATTATTCCATGCTTACTCATATATGACATGTTTAGTGTGTTTACATCCCCAATATACGCAATAATGTTATGCTGGCAATTTGCATTCTTTGTAATTACACATATTAGTTGTGAAATGTTATTTGGCAGAAGTGGAAAATCTCTATTCTCTTGAAGAATAGAGAAGAGACTTAGACTTGTCTGTAATGGGTGCTATAGTAATATAATTAGCGGAATCTATCAAAAATTAGGAGATTCCGCTAATTATAATTATATTTGACAGGCTAAATATATGAGAGATATGATAGGCAGGATCAAAGAACGGAAGACTCTTAGAGAGGCATATAATTCTGAATATTCCCAGTTCGTTGCTGTGTATGGAAGACGACGAATCGGAAAAACCTTTTTAGTAAGGGAGACGTTTGAATACTCTTTCACCTTTCAGCATGCTGGTGCTGCCAAGGAAACATTAAAAGGGCAATTAGGCCTTTTTAGAACCTCACTGCAAGACTTTGGCTATAAGACATGCCCAGAACTAAAGACTTGGCATGAAGCATTTAATCAGTTGAAAGTGCTTATTCAAGACTCAAAGTCAAAGAAGAAAATAATCTTTCTGGATGAGGCTGCGTGGATGGATACGCCAAAGTCTAACTTTCTTTCTGCGCTTGAGCATTTTTGGAATAATTGGGCAAGCAATAGAAAGGATGTCCTATTGATTATATGTGCATCTGCGACATCGTGGATAATAAACAAGGTATTTAAGAATAGAGGAGGGTTACATAATAGAGTTACAGTAAGAATACCGCTTGCTCCTTTCACTTTGAAAGAGTGTGAACTTTATGCTAAGGAAAGAGGTCTGAAACTTAGCAGATATCAGATCTTGAACCTTTATATGGTGATGGGCGGAGTTGCCTTATATTGGAGCCTTTTAGACAAGCAATATTCAGCAGTGCAGAACATAGATCAACTGTTCTTTAATAAAGATGCTAAACTTCAAGGTGAATTTAATGATTTATATGATTCGTTGTTTAAGCACCCTGAAGCATACAAATCTATTGTCGTGATTTTGGGAAAACATCTTTCAGGTTTGACACGTCAAGAGTTACTCAAATATACCGCTCAGGCAGACAATGGTGTTTTTTCAGATCGTTTGGAAGAACTTGAGGAGTGTGGCTTTATAATGAAGATGAGGGCATTCCCTAAAAGTAAGAAAGAGGCTATTTATAAGCTGTGTGATAATTACACCATATTCTATTTCAAATATATAAAGTCCAATGCCGGTATAAAAGATTTCTGGACTAAGAACTTCAAATCCCAGTCGATAAAGAGTTGGTCAGGATTTTCTTTCGATAGAGTTTGCCTTCAGCATATAAGCCAGATAAAGAAGGCGATAGGTATAGCGGCTGTTGCTACTACGGAACATGTATGGCGATATATTCCTGAAGATGGTGAGATGGATGCAAAGGGTGCTCAGATTGATTTATTAATTGATAGGGATGATAATGTCATCAGTGTGTGCGAGATGAAGTGGGCATCTGAAGAATTCGTTATTCAGAAGAAATATGATGCAGATATAAGAAATAAGGTCTCAGTCCTTGAGCGAGAGACAGGGACGAAGAAAGCCGTTCATGTTACAATGGTTACAACCTATGGAGTTAAGCATAATATATACTATGATGAGATACAGTCAGAGGTGGTGCTAGATCAACTTTTCGATTAGGATAATTAGCGGAATCTGTCTTTTTTAGATGGATTCCGCTAATTATAATGAAATTTAAAGGCCGCTGAACCAGTAGGAATAGCACAAAAACAGTACAATATTAAATAAAGAATCGTAGAGACTGATAAAAACTCTCAGACTAGTATAAAATACTTATATTCGCACAAAATGATAAGATATGATTATTAATATCGCAAAAGTGTTATCTCAAGATATTATCAGCAGGTCTCGTGCTCGGGGCTTGATGGTATATATTGTGGAGCGAGAACTTACCGATGTAGAACTGGACTTCAAGGATATTAAATTTGCTACAAGGAGTTTTATAGATGAGTTCTATAATCTCTTTTTGAAGGATGCTTTGTCATTGCCTTTTAAGGTGGAGATTACAAATGTTCCAGAGGACATTCAGGCAATGATTACCTCAGTAAGCAAGACTCAAACGAAAGTAAAGACAATTCGTCCTACATCTAATGTCTTGAACTTTGAGAATGTGGATGACTT
>JAFQMS010000032.1 GCA_017396145.1 Lachnospiraceae bacterium | reverse complement strand
TTCGTTTTGAATATTCTAGGAATTTTCAAGGTTGTTTTATTGTTTAATTATCAATGTTCTTTTTGTGTTTTTGCTTTCGCTCTTAGCGCGTCAGCAAAAATTATCTTATCACAAAGATTTTGTAATGTCAACAACTTTTTTCAAGTTTTTTCAACATTTTTTATTGTCGAAACTTACTCAACATTCTCACAAGAATTGCCTATATAAGTTTCCGTAATAAAACCACCTCAATGGGTGGTTTTATTACAAGCGGAGAGGGTGGGATTCGAACCCACGCGCCCTTGCGGACAAACGGTTTTCAAGACCGCCTCGTTATGACCACTTCGATACCTCTCCGTACGTTGCTTGACTATCTTAACAAAATATTTAAAAGTTGTCAACAACTTTTTTTAATTTTTTTTATTTTTTCTTTTGCTTTTTAATGCATCCCCTTTATTTATAAGGATTTCGCCGCAAAATTTAGTAATGCTTTTTATAATTTCATCGTCTTCTTAGCCTTTTACACTCTTTTTTCCTGTAACCTCTTCATTATTCTCTCCCCAAATAATAAATCTTCAGGAGTTGTTATCTTAATATTAGTTTCTTCTCCCTCTATTACGTATACCGGCTCTTTTACGTATCTTTCCCATACACAGGAATCATCAGTGATAGTCTCGTCCACCTTACTCTTATCTATTTTATCATATCCTCTTTTAAGCATATCATAATCAAATGCCTGCGGAGTCTGAACTGCTATTAGCAAGTTCCTGTCTGGTGTGCAACTCACAATCCCATCTGTCGACACCTGCTTAATTGTATCTTTTACTTTTATTCCAGGAATTATTGCTTTTTTCAACATAGCCTGTTCGATTATTTCATTAATCTTACTTACGGATATAAATGGTCTGGCACTATCATGAATAAGTACATAATCTGATTCTGATGCACTAAGTAGTCCATTGTATACCGAAAGATATCGGGCCACCGAACCCGCTACAACAGTTTTCACTTTACCCACAGAGTATTTCTCTATAATCTCTTCTTTAATATATCCTTCCATTGATGGTATTGTTACCACCACAATTTCATCCACATCACTTTTTTCAAATGCTTTTAAAGAATAATATAATATGGGTTTATCGTCCAATTCTAGAAATTGCTTCGGCGTATCGCTTTTCATCCTGCTGCCTTTTCCCGCAGCAAGAACTATTGCTGTTACCTTCATATTATCTAATATTTCCAACACGTTCCCCAAGCCTTAGATTAGCAATGGCATTTAAATCAAGACCGTGTCTGATTCCTTTCATATATTCATAATATCCTGCACTGGCAATCATAGCCGCATTATCTGTACACAAAACAGGTGCCGGATAATACAACTTTATTCCCAACTCCTGACATGCTTTTTTCATTCCTTCTCTAAGTCCTCTATTAGCCGCAACTCCTCCTGCAAGAGCAACCTTATCTATCTTATACTCTTTTGCTGCCATCATCGTTCTAGATACTATTGCGTCCACCACACTTTTTTGAAAAGACGCTGCCACATCTGCCTTATTAACTTCTTCCCCCTTCATATTGCATATATTTATATAATTAAGCACCGCTGACTTAACCCCACTAAAACTAAAATCATATGGTGCATCTGCAATCTTTGCCTTTGGAAATTCTATGGCATTCTCATCACCTTCTTGGGATAACTTATCAATCTTTGGTCCTCCCGGATACCCAAGCCCTATAGCTCTTGCCACCTTATCAAAAGCCTCTCCTGCGGCATCATCTCTTGTTCTTCCTATTATTTCGTAACTTCCATAGTCAGCAACTTTAACTAGATGTGTATGTCCACCTGATACAATCATACATATAAATGGTGGTTCAAGTTCTTCACTTTCTATAAAATTAGCTGATACATGACCTTCTATGTGGTGTACACCTACCAATGGTTTTCCCGCAGTATATGCCAACGCTTTAGCATGGGCTACTCCAACTAATAGCGCTCCCACTAATCCTGGTCCATATGTAACTGCTATCGCATCAATATCATCCAATGATACTTTCGCACTTTCTAACGCTTCCTTAACTACACCATCAATATTCTCGATATGTTTTCTTGATGCAATTTCAGGCACCACGCCGCCATACAACTTGTGAGTTTCAATTTGAGAAGAAATAATATTAGACAGCACTCTGCGTCCATTAACAACTACAGCAGCTGCTGTCTCATCACAAGAAGATTCAATTCCAAGTATTACAACATCTTTTTCCATAGTTAATCTCCATTATTACTAAAAGCACCATTTATACGGTGCTTTCATGATTTTATATAAAAATATTCACATAGTTTGCTATTTTGACGATTGTGGCGCTATGGTCTTTGCAGGTGCAGGAGATTTAAAATCATCTTCATCTGCAAGTTGCCAACCTAGTATTTTCCACTTGCCATTGTCATTCTTTCGAAGGATAAACTTCTCATATACCTGATTAAGAGACTTTCCATTCAAATTAACCACTACCATGATAGATGCACATTCTTTACCATCATTCCACCAATACTGTACAGACTGATTGGAATTAATCTGATAATTAATAACTGTTTTATTAGCAGATTTATATGATGATATCTCATTCTCTAAACGTTTCTTAAAATCACCATATTTATTGTGGTCTAATAATTCCTTGTCAAACAAAGCTCTTTGTTGGTCTATTAAAGTCACCAGTTCTTTTTCTTCTAAGTCTTCGTTATAATAACATGTTATTATTCTAAGATAAAGTTTTACAACTTCTCTAACGGATGCCGGATATTCCTTATCTAAATCCTTATCCATTAATGTAGCAACTTCTGTTGCTGCCTCTACTGTAAGTTGGGAGTTTTTTTCTTCTTCTTTCTTCGTCAGGGCAACATAAAACAAAACAATTACTACTGCAATTGCTGTCATCATTGTAAGTAATTTTGCATTCTTACCGCGAAAAATTCCCATGACAAATCTCCTTTCTTACATATCGGCCCGTAAACACATATACCTAATTTAATTTTAGATTTATAACAAAGAAATGTCAATCCTTTTATACTATAATTTATTCGCTTTTATCAAACTCTAGAGTTATGGTCCTTCTATCTTTTGCCGCTATGGTATTAGTAAATATTTTTCTCGCCTTTTCTACATAGTCCTCCGGTCTGATAAGGGAAGGACTATAATGTGTTAACCACAGTTGATTAACCTTCGCTTCCTTTGCTATAGTGGCAGCCTCTTCAAAAGTCATATGCTTATTGATTTTGGCTTTTTCTACCATATCATCTTCGCCATACATACCTTCACATATAAGAAGATCGGATTCTTTTGCATTATCCACTATTGATTTTGTAGGTCTGGTATCTGTGCAGTAGGTAACTTTAATTCCCTTACGGGCCTGTCCAATTACCATATCCGGAGTAAACACTCTACCGTCTTCATCTATTACGTTTTCTCCCTTTTGAAGTTTGCTCCAATACTGCTTTGGCACATTATTTTCCATCGCTTTTTCTACATAAAACCTTCCCCCACGTAGAATACTAATGGTATAACCATAACAAACAACATTATGATTTACCTTAAATGCATCTATTTCATATCCCTCTATAGATATGTGCGTATTACTCTCTGTAAGTTCTATATATTTTATTTCAAATGGCAATTCTGGCGCAATCACTCTTAGAGCATTCACCACTCTCTCAAGTCCTTTAGGCCCAATCAGTGTAACAGGCTTCGTTCTGTCTGAATTACCCATGGATAGAAGTAATCCCGGCAATCCACTTATATGATCTCCATGATAATGAGTAAAACATATCACTTCTATATCATGAACACTCCAACCCTTTTGGCGTATTGTAACTTGAGTTCCTTCTCCACAATCAATCAAAAGATTTTTACCATTACATCTTGTCATAAGGCTTGTAAGCCATCTACTAGGAAGGGGCATCATACCACCAGTTCCAAGCAAGCAAACATCTAACATCAAATAACCTCTTTCTTAAACTCTACTACTGGCGCCGTGATAAATGTACTAACCAGCATATCATAACATTTTTCACATAATGCAAATTCATGAATTTGCGTGTCCTTATCAGAAAAATATCCCCACTCTTTTTTTACTCTCAAGTAGTCTCCTATTATCTCCTTATTGCACTGATTGCAAACAACTCCTGTCATCTGTATACTCTTCATTATCACTACTCCATTTCCGTATGTCTCATGCATTAATAATCTTTCTCATCTTGATTATACTAAATATATAATTTATTTCCTAGTGACAATTTTAGACATAATCTAATGCACATATTTCCACATAACCATAGCATCTTCCTTGGGATTGTCATAGAAATTCTTCCGTATTCCTGCATTTTCAAATCCAAATTTTCTATAAAGTCTTATTGCACTTTCATTGCTCACTCTTACTTCCAAGGTAAACCCACTAAAACCCGCCTTTATTCCTTCTTCTAAAAACGCCCCAAACAAATCAGAACCTATACCTTTACCTCTTTTTTCTTCTTTAACGCATACATTGTATATATTTCCTTCGCCTTGTATCCCCCACATTCCACAATAGGCAACTATTCTTTCACCCTCAGTTGCCACCATATATATATTGTCGCTTTCCAAGACTGCCTTCCTAAACGATTCTTCACTCCATGGAATAGAAAAACATTCCCGTTCAATCATCGCAACTTGGTCCACATCTTCTTGGTTCATTCTTCTTATTGTTATATTATTGTTCACGCATTCTCTCCGCCTGTGATTTTCTAAGATAAGTTGGAGCATGCTCACTAGATGGCATTGCCTTTCCCATTTCATAATATCTCATTCCTAATGCAGCCACCATGCCTGCTCTTTGTCTGTTAAGGTGCACCGGTACAAATCTATATGCTGTCGTTATTTTCTCTTTTAGTTCCTCCTTATTCGCATCCACTCCATCACCCAAAAGCACAACTTTTTCAAAGCCATTTATCTTTTCTATGGTTTCATCTATTGTTAATGCCTGCTGCACTTCTACTTCTATTAAGTCGCCATCCTCATTAACTCTATAAAATCCTGCAAATACATTCTTATTTCGTGCATCTATTAAAGGACAGATAACTGATGTTGTATCTGACACTCCATATGCCATGGCTTCTAGTGTTCCAACCTCTACAATCTCTTTCTCTGCTGCAAACGCCATTCCTTTCGCAGTGGCAGAGCCTATTCTTAGCCCTGTAAACGAGCCCGGTCCTTTGCTTATCGCTATAAAATCCATATCAGCCACTGTACACTCTGATTTTCTCAATATTTCGTCTATCATTGGAAGCAATGTCTGGGAATGTGTTTTTTTGCTGTCTGTAGTTATCTCTGCCAATACTTTTTCTTCACTGGCAATTGCAACGGATGCTACATTTCCTGAACTTTCAATGGCTAATACTTTCATTTATTCTTCGCCCTTTCCTATCGTAATTTTTCTGTAATCAAATCCTTTTTCAAGATTCTTTTCTATTGTTATATCTGTAATATTTTCCGGTAATATGTCTTTAATTAGTTCTGCCCACTCTATAAGACACACTCCGTCTGCATAGATGTATTCCTCAAAGCCTATCTCGTACATCTCTTCCGGCTCTGAGATTCTATATACATCAAAATGATAAAAAGGCATTTCTCCTGTGCTGTATTCTGACACTATGGTAAATGTGGGACTAAAAATCACCTCATCTACACCTAAGCCTTTAGCAAATCCTTTGGTAAATACAGTCTTTCCCACTCCCAAATCTCCATGGAGACAAAAAACTTGTCCTGGTTTTGCTTCTTTTCCAATCAAATTACCAATGTTATATGTCTCTTCTTCACTATAACTTTCAAATATCATTTTACTTTTCCTCATCATTTATGTTATCTGAGACAGTAGGCTCATCCTTTGACACTTCATCATTTAAATCTACATTCTGCGGATTGTACGCCTCAAAGGGAACGTCCTTATATTTATCAATAAGTTGTCTAACTATGTCTGCACTTTCATTTATCTGATTCTTCGGAAAGATAAATCCATTCTTAGGGCTACTGTAAATCACAATATGGCTCCTAGTTTCCACACTTTTGTATACACCTGACCATGGAAGCAATACACCTTCTTCTTCCTGCGATACGTACACGCCTTCATCATCAACTCTGTAATTCAATGTTTTTTGAAATGACGGTGTAAGTTTTACTATTGTTGTTGCTCTTGTCCACAAATGCATTGGTAAAACCACTGTAAACATACATCCTGCAATTGCTAACAGTCCTAATTGGGATGGAGTCAGGTACTCAAATCTAACAACCATAATTACAATTGATGCAATACTAATCAATACACTAATCACTCCTGACACGCAGTAATAGGCGTGTCTTAACAAGAATTTATACATATCCTTAACAGTCATATTAACCGAAAATTCAGTACTCATATTTTACTTACCTCTTTTACCATTTCTAGTCTTATCAAGAGTATTATAACAAAACCCACAACATTTTCAAATCAAATATTAGGTCCTTATTTATTTTAGTACTTTTCTAAACGCTTTCCATGCATAATAACCTACTAAAGAAACCACTATTCCCTTTACAAGATTAAATGGAGTTATTCCAATTAACACAAGTTCCCACACTGAATCAATAGAAGGTATTGTTGCACCCACCATATTATACACCATCTCTCCACCAAATACCTTAAGGTAAAATGGCACTGTAATAAATGTATTAACTAATACACCGACAACTATCAATCCCACGGTTCCTGCCACAAACCCTATCACTTTATTATTTCTTTTACGCAGTGCAGCAATTGGAACAACATATGCTGCCATTACAAGAAAGTTGGCCAGTTCTCCAACTCCTGCTGTAGATGTTATGAATAAATGCAATAAATTCTTTAATAAGACTATTGCCACTCCTACCAAAGGTCCGTAAGCTAATCCACCAATCACTGCCGGAACATCACTCACTTCAAATTCCAAAAATCCCAGGTATTTTACCGGAAACTTAACATAAGTCATAAATACAAATGCTGTTGCCGATAACAATGCCACCGATACCATTTTTTTAGTGTCAAAACTTTTCTTACTCATTTTGTCCTCGCTTTCCTTTTCATCGCGAACCATAGAAAAAAGCCCATCAAAAAATGAGGGGCTTTAATTAATATCACATTAATCATTCTATGAATTCTTCTATCATCCAGACTTTACTGTCGGTTTTGGAATTATGCTTCCACACTCACCAAATCAGCCCTTCTCTTAATACCCCTTATATTAGATATTAAGATTTATAGGCTCGCGGACTTTACCGCCGGTCGGGAATCTCACCCTGCCCCGAAGAAAATATTGATTTTTTCTATATATTCTATAATACTCATTTTTTTAGGATATGCAACCTAAAATCCCATTAATTATTCTTTAAACTCTTCTTTGTCTTTACATACATTACACTATTATTCATCCATGTTCATTGTAAGTTGGATTCTCTTTTTAGGTATGTCAACCGCCATAACCTTCACCTCAACTATATCTCCAACACTTACAACCTCTAGAGGATGCTTAACATATCGTTTAACTCCCAATTGAGATATGTGAACCAAACCGTCTTGATGAACTCCTATGTCTACAAAAGCACCAAAATCTATTACATTTCTTACAGTACCCTTTAAAATCATTCCCGGTTTCAAATCTTCCATGTCTAAGACATCCGTTCTAAGCACAGGCTTTGGCATCTCATCACGAGGGTCACGACCTGGTTTTTCTAATTCTTTAATTATATCGTCTAGGGTTATTTCACCAATCTCTAGTTCCTTAGCCAACTTACTTCTATCCTTTGTAAGCAGCGAAAGTCCTGTAATACCGCCACTGGTAATCTGATTGGCATCCAATCCTAACTTCTTTAAAAGTTTTAAAGTGGCATCATAACTCTCTGGATGTACACTAGTTGAATCAAGAGGATTACTTCCGTTGCTAATCTTTAAAAATCCTGCACATTGTTCATATGCCTTAGGTCCAAGTTTGGCAACCTTTAATAGTTCTCTTCTGTCCTTAAAGCGACCATTTTCTTCTCTGTATGCAACAATATTTTTTGCAACAGCCTTTGAAATACCTGAAATGTATTCTAACAATGGTGCTGACGCTGTGTTCAAATCCACTCCCACCTTGTTAACGCAATCTTCTACAACCCCTGAAAGAGCTTCTGAGAGTTTCTTCTGATTCATATCATGTTGATACTGTCCTACACCAATTGCCTTTGGCTCAATCTTAACCAATTCGGCTAACGGGTCCGCAAGTCTTCTTGCAATAGAAGCAGCACTTCTTTGTCCAACATCAAATTTTGGAAATTCCTCTGTTGCCAATTTACTTGCTGAGTACACACTGGCACCAGCTTCGTTAACAATCACATATGACACCTTTTCTGGAATCTCCCTAATTAATTCACAAATAACCGCCTCTGACTCTCTTGAGGCTGTTCCATTTCCAAGTGAAATAAGTGTAATATTATATTTCTTAATAAGATTATGAACTATCTTTTTTGACTCTGCTATCTTCTTTTGTGGTTCTGTTGGGAAGATTACTACAGTATCTAATACTTTTCCTGTTTCATCAATAACAGCCAATTTACAACCTGTTCTAAATGCTGGGTCCCATCCTAGTATTACCTGTCCTGTAATTGGCGGTTGCATAAGAAGTTGTGTAAGGTTTTGTCCAAATACCTTAATAGCACCATCTTGGGCCATATCTGTTAGTTCATTTCTAATCTCTCTCTCTATGGCTGGTGCAATAAGCCTTTTGTAACTATCTAGAGCTGCTTCTTTAAGCGCATCACTAGTATTTTTATTATCTTTTGTTATTATCTTCTTTTCAAGGAAACGTATTATCTTATCCTCTGGGGGAGTAATTGTAACACTTAAAAACTGCTCTGCTTCTCCTCTGTTAATAGCTAATACCTTGTATCCTGCAATTTTGCACACTGCTTCTTCGAATTTGTAGTAATTCTCATATACAGACTGTTCTTCTTCCTTCTTTGCTTTTGAAACCAAAATTCCCTCTTTGAAGGTTGCCTGTCTAATATAAGTTCTATATTCTGCATTATCGGAAATCATCTCTGCAAGAATGTCCTTGGCTCCTGATATTGCTTCATCCTCTGTATTAACTTGCTTCTCCTCATTGATATACGCCTTCGCCTCTTCCTGCAAAGACTTATCCGTCATTTGAAGAAGGATTATGTTAGCAAGGCCTTCAAGTCCTTTTTCCTTAGCTATTGTTGCTTTAGTCCTTTTCTTTGGTCTGTAAGGTCTGTATAAATCATCTACAGCAACTAAAGTTGTTGCCTCTAAAATCTGTTTTTCTAACTCAGGAGTAAGTTGCTCTAACTGTCTAATACTATCAATAACCTGATTCTTCTTATCCTCAAGATTTCTAAGGTAAGTAAGTCTTTCATCAAAGGTTCTAAGTATCTCATCATTAAGCGCTCCTGTTACTTCCTTTCTGTAACGAGCAATAAACGGGATAGTACAGCCTTCGTCGATTAACTTTATTGTGGCTGTAACCTGGCTAACCTTTATTCCTAATTCTTTAGCAAGAGTTTCTTCTATATTCATCATAATCTCCATTTCTGAGCGATTTTTTTACAAGAATACTTGCGCTTCCTGTAAATGCGTAGTAAAATTATTATATAACTATGACTTTATTTTAGCAATATATATTTCACATACAAAGATTTCAAGGCAAAGTGAGAGCAAGTACATAATATTACAAGATACAACATACGAAAGAAAGGAGGAAGGGCTATGTTAGGAATTAGCGGAATCGGATATACCAATTCATTTGCATTAGGGGCTATTACCCCAGCTTACACTACTCCAGTACCTCCTGTTGCAAGAATTAGCGGCACCGAAGAAAATACCAGTGCTTCCTCTGTTGACAAGTCTGCCAAAACAGAATGTTCAACCTGTGCTAATCGTAAGTATGTTGACGGTTCTAACGACCCTGGTGTATCTTTTAAGACGCCTGGTCACATTAGTCCTGAAGCCTCTGCTGCTGTTGTCATGTCTCATGAACAGGAACATGTTGCCAGCGCAAAAGCTGAAGATGCAAAAGAAGGCACTGAATTAATCAGCGCCTCTGTAACACTTCGTACATCTATATGTCCTGAATGCGGTAGAAGTTACGTAAGCGGTGGTACTACTCGCACTCAGATGAAATATGATACCTCTACTCCTTATGGTAAGAACCAAAAGAGTTTTGAAGCCGCACTCCTTAGAGGAATGAATTTTACAGCATCTGCATAGTTTCAGGTTTTATCATTACATCTTTAGGATTCTTTGAAATCTTCTTAACAATAAGAATTGCAGGTATCGCGCCTACAATCATAACGGGAATTGTAACAGCCGAATGTATATAATGTTCCACCAGATTATAAGCGTACATCCATGCAAACATATATCCAAACATCTTTAGTGCTATAGGCACTATTTTTTTATTTATAATTCCATAAACAATGCTAAGAACTATTGCTATTCCTATAATATATAACACACCCTGTTTTGCCCCTTCAGCCAGATACTTAAAAGCTGATACTTCTGTTACAGATTCTTGTATCTCCATAAGACTTTCTGCTGAAGCATCAGGATATTTTTTTGCCAAAGTGTCATTTTGTATACTCTCGATTAAAGTAAAGTTAGTTATATACTTTATTCCATAAGTATAGGCATTATATATTCCGTAATATCCCATACTAAATCCTATACACCTATTGAATGTAATTCCACCAGGCTTAAGGATATATATAAATACAATTACCGGCACCACCATAGCAACGGATAAATCCAGTGCCGAAATAAGTCCTGACAGATAATAATATTTATCTGCAAATGTTTGATATGCATCTTTACTAAACACAAAAAATTCTAACGGAACAACCAATACAATATATCCTGCAAAGAATGACATTGCACCTATTAAAAATAAAAAGAGGGCGTTCCTTGCTTTTTTCTTAATTAGCAACCACATTAGCACCACTACCGGTGCCATGAATGTGGTCATAAGAGCAAAAACCATGCTAAATAATAATTCTGTACTTATCATAATTAATTAACACCTAAAGAGAATTTTGCATGCACAGCATTAGCAGCCTGTTCAACATGCTTGTCATCAATGATTACTGTTACTCTGATTTCAGATGTAGAAATCATCTTAATATTAATTCCTTCATCATATAATGCTTCAAACATCTTAGCAGCAACACCTGGATTTGACATCATACCTGCACCTACAACAGATACCTTAGCAACTTCCTTCTCCACCTCTATCTTCTGGCACTTTAAGCTACCTTCTCCATGTCTTTTAACGATTTCAACAGCCTCGTCACAATCATCTGTAGTAACTGTAAAACTGATATCCTTTGTACCGTCTCTACCAACCGACTGTAAGATAACATCTACATTGATATTGTATCTTGCAAGGTGATTGAAGAGTTTAAATGCTACACCCGGCTGATCTAAAAGACCAATTACTGATATACGCGCTACATTTCTATCTACGGCCACACCGCTAACCAACATTTTTTCCATCTTTACTTCCTCCTTGACAACTGTACCTTCTGATTTATTTAAACTTGAACGAACTATTAATTGTACTCCATATTTTTTTGCCATTTCAACTGAACGGTTATGAAGAACTCCTGCTCCTAAAGTTGCTAAATCAAGCATCTCATCATATGTGATTTCATTTAGTTTTCTTGCATCCTTTACCACTCTTGGATCTGCAGTATATACACCATCAACATCTGTGTAGATTTCACATGCATCTGCATGAAGTGCTGCTGCTAAAGCGACTGCTGTTGTATCTGAGCCACCTCTTCCAAGAGTTGTATAATCATCATATTTATTAATTCCCTGAAAACCAGTTATGATAACAATTTTCTTGTTCTCAAGTTCTGTACAGATTCTTTCTGTATCAATCTTTCTTAGTCTTGAGTTGCCATATACTGAAGATGTATGCATTGCAACCTGAAATGCGTTAAGTGAGATTGCTGGCACTCCCAACGCATCCATTGCCATTGCCATAAGAGAAACCGACTGCTGCTCACCAATAGTCATAAGCATATCCAATTCTCTCTTAGATGCTTTTGGGTTGATATCTCTTGCCATATCAAGCAAAACATCTGTTGTCTTACCCATTGCTGATAAAACAACAACAACCTGATTACCTTTTTTGTAATCTTCAATACAACGATTGGCTACATTAAAAATTCTTTCTTTATCGGCTACCGAAGTACCACCGAATTTTTTTACAATTAACATATTGTTCCTTTCTGTCCACTAGTATTCACATGGGGACTGTCCATTTTTATGGTTAGGGCAGCATAGGCTCTACTCTATACTATTCTTCAAACAACTTATTAATAACAGTATATCCTTCTTCAGTATAATTACCACTTGCCTTGGCATCTGCCTCATTATACTTAAGATTGCTGTTAAGTTCCTTAACGCTGTCATAAAGCATATATGGAACTGGTGAAGATGTATGAGTTCTACATCTAATTGGTGTTGGATGATCCGGCATAATAAGCATTCTGTATTCTACTCCTGCTTTGTCAAGTTCATCTTTAACAACTTTGATTACTTTACCATCCAGATACTCTATTGCTTTTATCTTATTATCAAGTCCACCTTGGTGTCCCATTTCGTCAGGTGCTTCCACATGAATATACGCAAAGTCTGCTCCTTCGTTAAGCAGCGCATTAACTGCTGCCATTGCTTTACCTTCATAATTAGTGTGAAGTGTTCCGTCTGCACCTTCGACAATAATATTTCTCATACCTGCACCAACTGCAATTCCCTTTAAAAGGTCTACCGCAGAAATCATTACACCTTTTTTGTTATGTAATTCTTCAAAGTTATCTAGAGCTGGTCTTGTTCCCGCACCCCAGAACCATAATGAATTAGCTTTATTAAGGCCTTTCTTTGCTCTTTCAATATTGACAGGATGATTATTTAGAATGTCGTAACTCTTAACCATCATTTCCTTTAGTTTTTCATCTGCAGGAAGATACTGGCCCACAACCTGCCCCAATACATCATGAGGTGGAGTTAGTGGCACTACTTCTCCCTTATCCCAGATTGTAAGATGTCTGTAACTTGTTCCTACATAAAACTTGTATGTTTCATTGTCAAAAACTTCTTTAATAGCCTCTAAAAGTTGTGCCGCTTCAGCAGTTGTTATCTCTCCCGAACTATGATCAATTATTGTCTTTTCTTCATATGGAAGATCATCTTCTGACACAGTAACTATATTAGCTCTAAGCGCAATATCTGTAGTCTTCATATCTACTCCAATGCTTAATGCTTCAAGCGGAGAACGACCTGTGTAATATTTCTTTGGGTTATATCCAAGTACGGCAAGATTAGCAGTATCACTTCCTGGTGACATTCCTTCCGGTATTGTATGTGCAAGGCCAATCTCAGATTTTGCTGCCAACATATCCATAGTTGGTGTTACCGCCTTTTGTAGTGGAGTAAGTCCACCTATTTTTTCTATTGGCTCATCAGCCATACCATCTCCAAGTACAATTACATACTTCATGATATCATCATCCTTTCTGGTTATCAGATTATTTTATTCTGATAACATTGACTACATTGTCAAATTCTTTAGTTTTATCTGCAAATACACCTTCTGATAAAACTTTAGTTGTAAATGCATATTCATCTTTAATCAAATCACATGACACTACTTTTACATCACCAAAAACTTCTTTAACCTTATCTTCGTTAAGCTTATCATTACCTGATAATCTTACAAAGAATCTGTTATTAATGTCTTCAAATGCTGAAAGATTAATCTTTTCTTCTTCCCAAACAATTCTTATGTTTCTATTAAGGTTTTTGGCTTCCTCTATAATGTCAGAAACTACTGCGCTGGCAGTAGGTAATTTCCCAGCACCCTTACCATAGAACATAACGTCAGATAATGTATTTCCTGTTACAGTGATTGCATTAAATACGTCATTTACTGCATATAACGAAGATTCTGGTCCAACAAGCATTGGTGCAACCATTGCGCTAATCTTTCCTTCTTCATTCTTAGCACTTCCAATAAGTTTAATTGCCATCCCCATTGCCTTAGCATATTCTATATCTTTATCTGTAATCTTTGAAATACCTTCTGTATGGATATCCTCAAAGTCAACCTGTGCTCCAAATGCTAATGATGCAAGAATTGCTATCTTTCTACAAGCATCATATCCTTCAATGTCTGCCTCTGGATTTCTTTCCGCAAAACCTTTATCTTGAGCATCCTTTAACACACTATCAAAATCAAGACCTTCTTTAGTCATCTTAGTTAAAATATAATTAGTAGTTCCATTAAGTATTCCTGAAACTTCAACCACATTTTCTGGGGAAATAGAGTGAATAAGTGGTCTAATAATTGGAATACCTCCACCTACACTAGCTTCAAATAAGAAGTTAACATTATGTTCCTTAGCCATAGCAATAAGTTTTGCACCATGCTTGGCAACAAGTTCTTTGTTGGAAGTACAAAAACTTTTTCCACTTTCAATGGCTCTCTTTGCAAAAGTATAGGCAGGTTCAACTCCACCCATAGCCTCAGCTACAATTGACACAGAAGGGTCATTCATAATCACATCTACATCATGTACAAGAATCTTTTCCACAGGATCCCCCGGAAAATCTCTCAAATCGAGTACATAAGCAACCTCTATCTCTTCACCTACTCTTTTTGCAATAAGATCTTTGTTAGTATTAATAACTTCCACTATACCAGAACCTACTGTTCCATAACCTAAAACTGCTACTTTTATCATAATAATCCTTTCACGCCAGCATATTATTCTCTGGCTAATATTTTTATATCGCAAATGCCCTTCATTGATTCTATTGCTTCAAATAATACCGAAGCACTTTCACATCCCGGAACAATTCTAATGCTTATTGTAACTGTTGCAATATTATTAACCGGAACCGATTGATGAATGGTTAGTATGTTGTAACCACCCTTTGCAACCTCGCCAAGAACTGAAGATAATAGTCCTGGTTCGTCATCCATTATAAGCATGAATGTTATTGTCTTACCTCTAGTATTATCGTGAAATAGTGTAACTTCATCTTTGTATTTATAAAATGAACTTCTACTAATTCCAACAGCGTCTGTAGCTTCTTGTATCGTAAGAGACTTATCTGTTTCAAGAAGTTTTTTTGCCTTAACTACTTGCTTTAATACCTCTGGTAAAGCATCTTCATTAACCAAATAAAGATTATCCTTCGAACTCATACTACTCCTTTCGTTCCTAATGTATTTTGAGAAAAACACTTGTCTGTTAATGTATTTCGATGGGAAACATTTGTCTTTGGTGTTCGCCTAGGAAATACACTTGTTTTTACTAGGAAGAATATTAGCATAATTATCTTTTGTTTTCAACCCCTAAATGTTATTTTGTTAATAAATTGACATTTTAACCACAAACGACATAAAAAAAGGACCGATTTCATCATTTTGTACATTTCATACATTTTGAACTAAATCAGTCCTTTATCTCTATAATTAGATTAAATCTTCTTCTAGAAGTTCATTAATAATCTCTACTTCTTCATCTCCAATAATTCCATCTAACCTTAACAAAACAACAAGTCTTGACGATACATCTGCAATTTTGTCTATATAGGCGGTTTCAGAGCCTTTAAGTATTCTTGGCGCCTTATGAATGTTCTCTGCCTCTACTTCTACTATTTCGTTAACGCAATCAACTAAAAGTCCCACCAAAGTGTCACTAACATTGGTTACTATAAGTCTGCACTCCTCTATCTGCGGGAGGTCTTCTAATCCAAACTTTCTTCTAAGACTAAATATAGGAATAACCTGCCCTCTAAGTTGCATAACTCCAACAATGCACGAAGGGGCATTTGGAATAAACACTACATTTTCAGGATTTTCAATTCCATTTACATAAAGAATATCAATTCCGTACTCTTCGCTACCTACATTAAAAATAACCTTTTTTAATTCTTCCATAAGCATTTCCTTTCTAGTATTCCTACTGAAACGATTCTATTCTTCTCTTTTATAACTGTTTATCCATTTCAAATATGCGTTAACAAATAAATCTATGCTTCCGTCTAACACCGAATCTACTGTTCCTGTTTCCGCCGATGTTCTGTGATCTTTAACCATTGTATACGGCTGCATGACATACGAACGTATCTGGCTGCCAAAGGCATTATCTGTTACCTCTCCCTTTATTGCCGCCGATTTTTCCATATTCTCTTGCTGTTTTAACATATAGAGTTTTGCTTTAAGCATTTGCATAGCTTTATCTCTGTTCATATGCTGAGAACGTTCATTTTGACATTGCACAACTATTCCGGTGGGAAAATGTGTTATTCTGATTGCTGATGATGTCTTATTAATATGCTGACCACCTGCTCCACTTGAACGATAAGTATCAACTCTAATATCATCATCCTTAATCTCAACATCTATATCTTCTTCAATATCTGGCATTACATCACAAGACACAAAGGATGTCTGTCTCTTTCCTGCCGCATTGAATGGCGATATTCTAACAAGTCTGTGCACTCCGTGCTCTGATTTTAAATGACCATAAGCATTTTCTCCATTAATCTGAATAGTAATAGACTTGTATCCTGCCTCTTCACCATCTAATATATCAAGAATCTGAGTTGTAAATCCCTTCTTGTCTGCATATCTTAGGTACATTCGCGAAAGCATACTTGCCCAATCACAACTCTCTGTTCCGCCGGCTCCCGCATGTAGTGTTATAATTGCATTGCAATTATCATACTCGCCTGATAACAAAGTGGATATCTTAAGTTCTTCTAGAGTTTCCCTAAACGTAGTAAGTTCTTGCTCTATCTCCGGAATAAAAGAATCATCATTCTCCTCATATGCCATCTCTATTAAAGTCTCAATATCTTCGTATTTTACATTAAGGTCTGCAAATGAGTCTACACTCTTCTTAAGTTCCTTATGTTCTTTCATAACAAGCGTAGCTTTGTCTGAATCATTCCAAAAATCCGGTTGTTCTATCTGTCTGTCTATCTCTTCTATTCGCAGTTTTTTATTAGACAGGTCAAAGTGAATCCCCCAATTCCTTAAGTGGTTCACTATATCCGTTTAACTCTAACTTGAACTGGTCAAGTTCTACCACATTTATCACCTCTATCTTCCATTGATTATAACAAACAAAACTGTATTAGATATTCCTTCCACAACATTGTTTGTATTTTCTTCCACTTCCACATGGACATGGATCATTTGGCTGAACCTTCTTCGTGGCTCTCTTTACAGGTCCCTTTTTAACAGTATCATCTTTATTAGTACCTGTCACCTTAGCAACCTGTTCTCTCTCTATATGCTGTTCAACTTTAACATGCATAAGGGACTTCACGGTATCTTCACCAATGGCCTCTGTCATTGTCTCAAACATATCGTATCCGCTGAATTTATACTCAGTCTTAGGGTCTCTGTTACCATATGCCTGAAGTCCAATACCCTGTCTTAACTGATCCATATCATCTATGTGATCCATCCATTTTCTATCAATTACCTTAAGAAGAATTACTCTTTCTACTTCTCTAATATGTTCTGGATCTGGGAACAGCGCCTCTTTTTCTTCATATATCTTAACAGCCTCTTCCTTTAAACACTGAAGAAGTTCGCTTTTATTCATTCCCTCCACTCTTTTTGCACTAAGAGGCTCCACAGGAATTATTGGAACAAGTGTGCCATTTAACTCTTCAAGATTCCATTCATCCGAATGCTGATCGTCTCCAATAACCATATTGACACATCTTTCCACATTGTCAACAATCATCTTATAGATTGTATCACGCATGCTTTCACCATCAAGAACTCTTCTTCTTTCGGCATAAATGATTTCTCTTTGTTCATTATTAACCTGATCATACTCTAACAGGTTCTTTCTTATTCCATAGTTGTTACCCTCTATCTTAGTTTGTGCCTTTTCAATAGCACTTGTAAGAAGTTTGTGATGTATCTGCTCTCCTTCTTGAATACCAAGCGCATTAAACATACCCATAAGTCGTTCTGAACCAAACAAACGCATAAGGTCATCTTCTAAGGAAATAAAGAACTGAGACTGACCCGGATCTCCCTGACGTCCTGCACGACCTCTCAACTGGTTATCAATACGTCTAGATTCATGTCTTTCCGTACCAATAATCTTAAGGCCTCCAACTTCTTTAACTCCATCTCCAAGTTTAATATCTGTACCACGACCAGCCATGTTTGTTGCAATAGTTACGGCACCATATTGACCTGCGTCTGCTACTATCTCAGCCTCAAGTTCATGGAACTTGGCATTTAACACATTGTGTTTAATTCCTTTCTTTTTCAACGCTGTACTTAATTCTTCTGATGCTTCAATAGTAATAGCAATCGAATATCAAGGCAAAACAATACTTATTACGGG
>JAFQMS010000031.1 GCA_017396145.1 Lachnospiraceae bacterium | reverse complement strand
GGGTGCTATGGGAATAGTAGGCCCTTTAAGTCTTGTTTTTTCGGCTGTGGGAAATATCTGTTCCGGAGGCGGAGGGGCAAGAGCGGCAAGAGCACTAGGTAGCGGTGACCGTTACAAAGTCAATATGATATTTACTATTAATTTAATATTTATACTGGTTATTGGTGGAGCATTAACGGTCTTTGGACTTCTTTTTACACCACAAATTGCCGGGCTGCTAGGTGCAAAGGGAGTGTTAGTTAATCTGTCTAGGCAGTATATGTATGGTTACTTTTTAGGGGCTATTCCCACGATACTACTTAGCGGGGTGATGAGTTTTATTCGAATAGATGGGTCGCCAAGATTTCCGTTAATATGTATTGTGGTTATGTCTGTTTCCAATATAGTTCTTGATTTAATGATGGTTTATGTGTTTCATAAGGGAATGTTTGGAATGGCTTTAGCAACTACCATAAGTTATTGTCTGGCTGTTGGAGTGGCATTCTTACATTTCTTAAAAAAGGACGCAACATTAAAACTTGTTAAGCCACAACACTTTGTAGGTGAACTTTCCCGTACGATTATTACAGGACTTCCTACGGCCATTAGTCGAATTAGCGATACAATAAAGGTTATGTTGCTTAACAATGTGATGGTGACCTTTGTGTCTGTAGCTGCAGTAACGGCGCTTAATGTAAGAACTCAGGCACACAATTTTCTTGGAGCAATTGTAATAGGAATTGGACAGGCGATAACTCCAACTATGGGTATGTTCTTTGGAGAAGAGGATAAATCGGCAATGAAAGGCACCCTCAAGACGGCGCTTAGATTTGGTCTTTCTTTGGTAACAATGCTTGCCGTGGTGGTTGTTGCATTTCCCGATTATTTTGCAGGATTGTTAGGTGTAGAGGATGGACAGGTAATGGATATGTCTAAAAAGGCTTTGGTATTATTTGCAATAGGAATGCCCATTTACCTAATAAATAGTGTGCTTATTAGTTTCTATCAATGCACTAAGAGGGTTGTACTTGCTACCTTGATTTGTGTGATGCAATCTTTGGTATACACAGTGTGTCTGGCGGCTGTACTTGTACATCCATTAGATGATTTGGGAGTGTGGCTGGCATTTTTACTTGGAGAGATATTAACTCTTGCTACGGTTACAGTATATGTTTGTGTGAAAAATAAAAAGATATCTGTCGGCGTTGACTCGTTTATGATGATGGATAAAGACTTTGGTGGTTTAAAGAAGGATATATTTGAAATATCTATTGGAAACAGCATGGATGAAGTGGTGAGTCTTTCATCAGGAATTGACGGTTTTTATCAGGAGAGAAATATAACGGATAAAGCTCTAAATACTCTCTGCCTTTCTATAGAGGAGATGGCCGGTAATATAGTAAAACATGCATTTAGACAGGGAGAGAAAAGGTGGATTGATTTGAAGATTCTTGACAAGCCGGATGCTGTTATAATCAGGTTGCGTGATAACGGAGAGGCATTTGACCCCATAGAGCATTTAAAGAAGAATAACCCGAATGAGTATGGAATAAGGTTAATCCATGGTTTGGCAAAGAATTTTGAATACAGACGGAGTATGGGGCTAAATAACTTGTTTATAGAAATAGAAAAAGAGAACATATAGAATGGAGGCTAACTATGAATATAGAAAAAATCATTGAAAATGAAAAGGTTACATTAAAACTTGAGGGAAGGCTTGACACTCAGACGGCGCCTCAATTTGAACAGGAGATTGATGGTATTGAAGAAGGCTGTAAGGAATTAATACTTGATATGAATGCGCTGGCATATGTTTCTTCTGCTGGACTTAGAGTTATTTTAAAGGCTCAAAAATATATGAATACTAAGGGTGCAATGAAACTTATTGGCGTAAATGAAAATGTAATGGAGGTCTTTGAGATTACGGGTTTCTTAGACATATTAACTATTGAATAATATATGGAGATAAATCTATGGTTATAAAACTTTTAGTTTCTGCTTTTTGTAATGCGGCATTAGCAGCAGGTTTATATGCGGCAGAAAAGAAAACTTCATATAAAAAGCTTCCTTATTTGGTGAGGCAGGTTATAACAGGAGTGCTATTTGGAATTATTGCAATCTATTCTAGCACTTCGGCAGGTGGTGTTGACATAGGCGGGGCCATAATGAATGTAAGGGATGCTTCGCCTCTTTGTGCAGGCCTGATATTTGGCGGTCCATCAGGAATTATTGCGGGGGTTATAGGCGGAAGTTACAGGTATTTTGCAGTATACCTTGGAATTGCAGGTGCTTATACCCAAATTGCCTGTGCCCTGTCAACAGTTATGGTGGGCTTCATTGCTGCTGCTCTTCGCAAGTTTATGTTTGATGACAAAAAGCCTACATGGAGTTATGGTGTTGGAATAGCAATGATATGTGAGATACTCCATATGTTAATGATTTTTGTCACCAATATGGAAGACGTTGCAACAGCATTTAGTTTTGTTAAGAAATGCACTTTGCCAATGGTACTTGGAAATGGTGTTGCAGTTGGCGCAGCCCTTATTTTAGTTTCTTTGATGAAAAAAGAAAGGCGTAGACGAAACAAGTCTCAAAAACAGATTTCCCAGACATTTCAGTGTTGGCTACTTGTGTGTATTGTTATTGCATTTGTTGCAACTAATATTTTCTCATCATTTCTACAGACCAAAATGAGTGAGATTCAGACAGAGTCTATTATTCAAACCAATATTGAGGATGTGCATCAGGATGTTTTAGATGCCTCTGATGAGAGCCTTTTAAATAAAGTTACACAAATTAGAGAAGAATACCTTAGAGGAGAGTCCGTGACTAAACTGGCTGAAAAATATAATGTTATAGAGGTAAACATTATTGATTCTAAGGGAATTATTGTAGACACTAACAATGAGCAGTACTTGGGATATGTAATGGCAAGTGGGGAGCAGTCAGCAGAATTTATGGTTTTGTTAAAAGGAGATAAAAAAGAGTATATTCAGGATTATCGTCCGACTTCCTATGACAATAAAACCTATCGAAAATACGGTGCTCTGGCCCTTCCGGATGGTGGATTTATTCAGGTGGGATATGATGCCAGCCAGTTTGGAGAGGACATTGAAATATTTGTTGGCAAGGTTGCGAAGAATCGACATATTGGAAATGAAGGATTTATAGTAATATGCGATGAGAGGCTTAATATAGTGACAAAAAACAGTGAAGACTATGGTAAGAATATTAAAACTGTGGGAATTGAAGCGGATATAGAAAATGCTGTCTCTGGGGAAGTGTTCGAAGTGGATGTTAAAGGAGAACCGCATCTTTGTACATTTAGTTTTGTAGAAGGCTATTATGTAATTGGTGTTATGCCTGTCAGTGAAGCCATGTATATGAAGAATCTTTCCCTGTATGTAAATGTTTTTATGGGAATAATTATCTTTTCGGTACTGTTTATTCTTATATATTTTCTTATAAAGAGGGTGGTAATAGACAATATAAGAAAGATTAACCAGACACTTTCTCAAATTACAAGTGGTAATTTAAATCTGACAGTGGATGTGCGTACCAATGAAGAGTTTGCTTCTCTTTCTGACGATATTAATTCCACTGTGAGCACACTAAAGGATTATATTGCCCAGGCAGCGGCGCGTATAGACCAAGAACTTGAGTATGCTAAAGAGATTCAACTATCAGCTATGCCAAGTGTATTTCCACCTTATCCCGAGCGCAGGGATTTTATGATATACGCGTTAATGAGAGCGGCAAAAGAGGTGGGCGGAGATTTTTATGACTTTTATCTGATAGGAGATAATCAGTTGGCCTTCCTTATTGCGGATGTATCGGGCAAAGGAATTCCTGCGGCTATGTTTATGATGAAAGCAAAGACTATAATTAAAGATCTGGCAGAGAGCGGATTAGAACCTGATGAAGTGTTTACAAGGGCTAATGAAAAATTATGTGAAAATAATGACGCGGGTATGTTTGTTACTTGCTGGCTTGGAATACTCAATCTTTCTACGGGCGCTTTGAAGTTTGCTAATGCAGGACATAATCCTCCGGTTGTATGCAGAAATAATGGGGAAATAGAATATATAAAGGCGCGTTCTGGGCTGGTTTTGGCAGGTATGGAGGGAATTAAGTATCGCAAAAATGAGATGCAACTTGAAGTGGGAGACAGAATCTACCTATATACAGATGGTGTTACGGAGGCAACCAATAGTAGCAATGAGTTGTATGGAGAAGAGCGATTAAAGAATATGATTAGTGCGGCAGGGGAAATAGAACCAGAAAAACTATGTGCATACATTGAGAAGAGCGTTGATGAATTTGTGGGAGAAGCACCACAATTTGATGACATAACAATGTTGGCAATAACTTATAATGGCCATGGAAAGATAGAGATGGAAAGTGTAGAACTAGAATCTAAACTAGATTCGGTTGCTTTGGCAGTGGATTTTGTATCGAATCTCATGGCGAAACGACAGATAGAGCAAAAACTAATATCAAAGGTAAGCATAGCAATTGATGAAATTGTATCCAACATAGCCAGATACAGTGGAGCATCAAAAATCATAGTAGAGACTGGCGTGTGTGAAGAAAAGGTTGTTATCAGGTTTTTGGATGATGGGAAACCATATAATCCTACGCATCAAAAGGAGCCGGACATAACCCTTTCTGCTTCGGAAAGGCAAGAGGGAGGACTTGGAGTCTACATGGTGAAGAAAATGATGGATGTTCTTAAATACCAATATTTGGATGGCCAAAATGTGCTTACCATAGAAAAGAATTTGTAGATAATACTAATATGAAAATGGTGATTATCCACAAAAACAAAGAACCTAATTTGGCAAAGTATACAATATCAAAATCCCTCCTTTAATAAAGGAGGGATTTGTGATATAATTCTAAGTTACAAAGAGATGTTTTTTGTGTGCAAGGTACAAAAAATATTTCCACAAAATTGGAATAATATTTATTAGGAGGAAACAATGAAAAAGAGAAGAATTGCAAGTTTAATTTTAACTCTTGCGTTATTTGTTACAACTGTATTTTCTGGTGTTGCATCACAGATTACAGCTAAGGCAGATGGCGGCGTAACAGTAGTATTCCACTATCTTCGTGATGATGGTCAGTACGATGATTGGAATATGTGGCTTTGGGAAGATGACGGCAATTGTGAAAGTGAAGCCGGATATGCTTTTGACGACGAAGTAGGCGATAAGGGTGCTGTGTGCTCGTTCAAGATTAAGGGCAGTACTCAGAAACTAGGATTTATCGTTAGAACAGCAGACTGGGCAAAAGATCCTGACGGAGACCGTTTTGTAGAGATTGGTGCAGTAACACAGGGTACTATCAATGTATACTTAAAGAGCGGTTCGGCTGATTTTGAAGTTGTTCCGGGCGATGATGTTGTTGTATCTGATAAGGTTGTTAAAGCAGTAGTTTTAGAGACTAACTACAAAGAGATTATTGCTACAATGTCAGGTGCAGTTACAGATGACATGATTGCAAAGATTAAAGTAACTAGCGGAGATGCAGAAGTAGCAATTGATTCTGTAAAGGCAGATGGTAATAATGCTGTTATTACTATGAAAGAAGAAGTTGACCCAATGGGTAACTATCAGATAGTTTATGGTGATAACACAGGTGTTGCCGTAGATTTACCTGATTATTTCTCAACTAAAGAATTTGAAGACAAGTACACTTATGATGGTGACGATTTAGGTGCTAACTGGTCTAAGGATAAGACAGTGTTCAAAGTATGGGCTCCAACAGCACAGAAGATTGAACTTGATCTTTACGAAAAAGGTGACGAGGTTGAGGCATACGACACAATCGAGATGACCGCAGGAGACAAGGGTGTATGGACTGCAGAAGTAACCGGCGATTTAAATGGTGTATACTACACATACACAGCACATTTCGCAGGAGATCTTGTATTTAAGAATATCGTTGACCCATATGCAAGAACTGTAGGTGTTAACGGTGATAGAGGTATGGTAATTGACCTTGACTCAACAGATCCAGAAGGATGGGATAAGGACGTAAGACATACATTATCATCACCAACAAATCACTTTATTTATGAACTTCATATTAGAGACTTCTCTATGCATGAGAACTCAGGAATATCAGAAGCTCATAAAGGTAAATACCTTGCATTTACTGAGAAGGGAACTAAAACTCCTAATGGAACACCAACAGGTATTGATCACCTTGTAGACATGGGAATCAATGCAATTCACCTTCTTCCAACATATGACTTTAGTTCAGTAAACGAGAAGAACACAGAGAATAAGTTGTATAACTGGGGTTACGATCCTAAGAACTATAATGCTCCAGAGGGTTCATACTCAACAGATCCATATAATGGTGAAGTAAGAGTTAATGAATACAAGCAGATGGTTCAGGCAATACATAATGAGAACATCGGTGTAATCATCGACGTAGTTTACAACCACACAGCATCTAACATGTTTGGATTTAATATGCTTGTTCCAGGATACTTCTTTAGAGGTTCTAATGCTTCAGGTTGTGGTAATGATGTTGCTACAGAGCGTTCAATGGTTAAAAAGTACATTGTTGAATCATGTGTATACTGGGCAGAGGAATATCATATCGACGGTCTTAGATTTGACCTTATGGCAATCTTAGATGTTGAGACAATGAACGAAATTAGAAAAGCACTTGATGAAGTAGACCCTAACATCCTTATCTATGGTGAAGGATGGTGGGCTGCAGAGCCTAAGTGGACTAAGCCAGGAGTTGTTCCTTCATTAAAGGCTAACACAGCTAAGTTAGATAGAATCGCAGCATTCTCAGATGATATCAGAGATGGTATTAAAGGTAGTGTATTTAACGCAGCTGAAAAGGGTTATGCTAACGGTAACTATGGTAAGAGAGCTTCAGTTTGGTTCGGTGTAACTGGTAACCAGGGTTGGGCTCCAAATCCAGGACAGTCTATCAACTATGCAGCATGCCACGATAACAATACTCTTTGGGATACAATTTGTACTTCTAATGCAGCTGATTCAGAAGAATCAAGAATTGCTCAGAATAAACTTGCAGCAGCAATTGTACAGACATCTCAGGGTGTTCCATTTATATTATCAGGTGAAGAGTTCTTAAGATCAAAGACTAAGGAAGATGGAACATTCGAACATAACAGTTATAATTCACCAGACTCAGTTAACGCTATGGACTATGCAAGACTTGAGACATATGCTAATGTATATGACTATTATAAGGGTCTTATCGCATTCAGAAAGGCACATGCAGGTCTTAGAATGAACTCAAAGGCAGATGTTAATAAATATCTTGCAGAAGACAAGGCAGCTTCAACAGACTCAGGAATTATTGCATACAAGATTGAAGGCGCTCCAGGAGAAGTTTCAGATGCTCTTTATGTAATCTATAACCCATATTTAGAGAATAAGACTATCAAACTTCCAGAAGGCGAATGGACGATCTGTGTTAATGGTGAAAAGGCTGGTACTGAGTCACTTGGTACTGCAACAGGAACAGTTGATGTAACAGCTCTTTCATGCTACATTCTTGTTAAAGGAACAGTAGCCCCTGAGAAGTTAGAGGATGATTTCCTTCCAAAGACAGATAAAGAGTCAGCTGATGAACCAACACAGACTCCAGATGAGACTCCATCAACTGCTGATCCATCAGCAACTAATGCTCCAGCAGCTACAGCAGCTCCATCAAGCGATTCAAACAATAATGATGACGGAATGTCACCAGTTGTTCCAGTTGCTATTGGTGCAGTAGTAGTTCTTGCAATTGTTGTTATTGTTAAAAAGAAAAATAGCTAATTAGTTATTAACAATAGTAATGTAATTATAGCTCCCGGGGCTAAGGCTCCGGGAGTTGTGATTTGCAACTGTGTGAATTAAATTCTATTATTTGTGGATAAATGCTAAAAATAATTGCGGATTAATAAGACACAAAGGAGGTGTTTCCTTGAAAGCTGATATTGAACTTAAAAAAATGATACCCTTATTGCTTAGTGTTGTACTCATTGTGGCAGTGGCATTGATTATTGTATTTTCAGGTGGGGAAACGCCCAAAAAAAAGGTTCCTAAAGCAACGGGCACTCCTACAAGTACAGTAGACAGGGTAAAACATGATTCTACCTGTGAAGGAATGATAACAAGAATAGATACACAAAACTTAGAGATTGCAATATATGACTTTAAATTTGAAAATACAATGGTTTTCTCTTATACAGGAGGAACGCATTTTACTAATAAATATGGTAATGCGTTGTCAGTAAATCAACTTTATATGGGAATGATTGTAGAAGCGGACTATGTGATAGAAGATTTCAAACTTGTCTCTTTACGAGAACATAACGACGCATGGGAGTATAAGAAATTAAGGAATTTTTCTTATAATAAAGCAAAGAATCAATTTGTAATAAATGGACAAGACTACAGGATTACTGATGACTTATTAGTTGTATCAACTGGGACAATGTATGCCCTTTCAGATATTATTAGCACAGATGTTTTGACTGTGCGAGGAATTGGAAATAGAGTGTGGTCAGTGGAGATTACTAAAGGTCACGGCTATCTTACCTTAGAGGGAGCAGATGAACTTATAGGGGGAGTTATGTATGTCAATGATAAGAATCATACTATAACAGAGAATATGAGAGTAACATTATCTGAAGGAAATTACACCATAACATTTTCTAAAGGCAAACTTACAGGAGAAAAAAAGGTGTACATATCCAGATTTAATTCTACGGTATTAGATGTTAGTGATATCTTTGATGCACCAAAGGGAAGTAGTCAGGTTGAGTTTAAAATTACGCCGGAAAAAGCAGTGTTATATATTGATGGTGAGCAAAGGTCTTACGGAGTTCCTATTATTCTTGAATATGGGAACTATAAAATAAAAGTAGTGAAAGACGGGTATAACACATATTCGGGAAATATACAGGTAGATGATGCCGGAGAAGTATTTACCATAAATCTTACAAAGATAGATTTAGGTGAAGAAGATGAAAAAGAGGATGAAGATAAGGAAGATGGAGAGGAAAAAGAGGAAGACGAAGAAAAGACAACAAAAGAGCCTGTAGATTCTACTACTCCAACAAGTACAGTTACCCCTACCCAAACTCCCAAGCCAACTAAAACTTCGTACCCAACTAATACACCACAGCCAACTAAAGATGCCGGTGGAAATGTACCAACACCGGATAAACCTGTTGTAGATGTACCTTCTGTGGATGTGCCTACAGTTCCTAAGCCTGTGCCTACAGTACCACAGATACCAGTTCCTAATAAACCTACAGTGTAGGAGAATATGTTAGGAGAATATGTTAGTTTATGGTAAATGAAGAGACATATACGGCCTAAAAATGCGTTAACTATTGACATATTTACTAAATTGTAGTATATTTCGCAAGTAGAAAAAAATAAACTTAGAGATAATTAATCAATATATAAAAAAAAGAACCAGAAAGGGAAGATTTCGTAGTGGAATATAAGAAGATATATGAGCAGTGGCTCACAGACAGTTATTTTGATGATGCAACTAAGAAAGAACTTTTAGATATTAAGGATAATGAGAACGAGAAGAAAGAAAGATTTTATCGTGATCTTGAATTTGGTACTGCAGGACTTAGAGGAATAATTGGTGCAGGTACTAACAGAATGAATGTATATACAGTTAGAAAGGCTACACAAGGCCTTGCTAATTACATTTTAAAAGTTGGAAAAGCTGCACAGGGTGTTGCTATTGCTTATGATTCGAGAAGAATGTCACCAGAATTTGCTGATGAGGCTGCGCTATGTCTTAATGCTAATGGAATTAAGGCTTATGTATTTGAGTCATTAAGACCAACTCCAGAACTTTCTTTTGCTGTAAGATATATGAAGGCTATTGCCGGTATTAACATTACAGCAAGTCATAATCCGCCAGAATACAATGGATATAAGGTATACTGGGAGGATGGTGCACAGATTACACCGCCTCATGATGTTAATATTATGGATGAGGTTAGAGCAGTAACAGATTTTGCTACAGTTAAGACTATGTCTAAAGAAGATGCAATGAATGCAGGTCTTTATCAGGTTATTGGTGCTGAAGTTGATGATGCTTACATTGGAGAACTTAAGAAATTAGTTATTCATCAAGACAGCATTGATGCTGTAGGCAAAGAATTAAAGATTGTATACTCTCCTTTACATGGAACAGGTAATGTTCCTGCAAGAAGAGTATTAAAAGAAATTGGATTTGAGAATGTGTATGTGGTTCCTCAGCAGGAACTTCCAGATGGAGAGTTCCCAACAGTAAGTTATCCTAATCCAGAAGCTAAGGAGGCATTTACTCTTGCCTTAGAACTTGCTAAAGAAAAGGATGCAGACCTTGTTCTTGCTACTGACCCGGATGCAGACAGACTAGGTGTGTATGTTAAAGATACAAAGTCAGGGGAATATATCCCTATGACAGGTAATATGTCAGGATGTCTTTTAGCTGATTATGAAATTGGTCAGATGAAGGCAAGAGATGGCAAACTACCAGAAGATGGTGCGCTTATTAAGACTATCGTTACATCTAATATGGTTGAGGCAATTGCTGACTATTATGGCGTGCAGATGATAGAGGTTCTTACAGGATTTAAGTACATAGGACAACAGATTCTTGGTTTTGAAGAGTCAGGAAAGGGAACATACCTTTTTGGATTTGAAGAGAGTTATGGTTGCCTTATTGGTACCCATGCAAGGGACAAGGATGCTATTGTTGCTACAATGGCTCTTTGCGAAGCAGCTGCTTACTACAAGACTAAGAATATGACTTTATGGGATGCTTTAGTTGAATTATATGACAGATATGGATACTATAAAGATGACATTAAGTCAATTACTCTTAGTGGTATTTCAGGACTTGAGAAGATTAAAGAAGTTATGAATACTTTAAGAGAGAGAAAGCTTGAAACCCTTGGACAGTACAAGGTTATTGCTAAGAGAGATTACATTGCAGATACTATTGAGAACTATGAGACAGGCGAGGTTAAGCCTACAGGACTTCCTTCATCTAATGTAATTTACTATGACTTATCAGACCATGCATGGGCATGTATCAGACCATCTGGTACTGAGCCAAAGATTAAGATTTACTTTGGTGTTGTTGGTACTTCAATTGAAAATGCTAACGAAGTATCTAAGAAATTTGTGGAAGATGTTATGGCTGTAATTAATCCGATAATTGAAGCTTAAGTATAATGTGAATAGATAAAGAAAAGAACCGCCGTTTTTGTGATGCAACGGCGGTTCTTATGTCATTAAAGGATAGGTTGGAAGTTATAAAATAATTATATAAGGTGATTCGTGTTAGTAAAAGAAATTCTTCATAAATCTGTTGAGATATTCCTGGTCGTTTGCCCCCATAAGTTCGCATGCGGAATGCATTGCAAGTAAAGGAACTCCAAGGTCAATGGTTTTCATAGGAAGCCATTTTGAAGCGATAGAGCCAAGTGTTGAGCCGCCAGTCATGTCAGAACGATTGGCAAATTTCTGATATGGGATTTTTGCCATATTACATAGTCCTACAGCTATGGCTAGGGCCTCCGTATCTGAGGCATACTTTTGAGAACTGTTGAACTTAAGGGCAATTCCCTTGGTAAGTTCACATATAAGCGTAGGGTCGTTTTTGCTCTCGTGATTAGGATGGAAGGCATGGGATACATCTGCCGATATTAATATTCCATCCATTATAGCGTCATACATAGAAGTATCTGAGTATCCAAGGGACTTAAATATCTTATTTAAGCATATGTTAGCAATAGCAGAATCTGCACCTTGTTTTGAACGGCTTCCAATCTCTTCGTTGTCATACAGTGCAATCATATTGATGGTATTATATGCATTTCTAGTCTCATTAGGAGAAGAGAATCCATCTGTAATTCCATAAAGCAAGGAATAAACACTTGTAAGATTATCAAGGCGAGGAGAACTAATGAATTCGTCATTAATGCCTACAACAGTGCCAGGGGAGGTCTGGTATAAGTACAGGTCAAAATCCAGTATATCTTCTATAGCAACTTCTAAGTGTTTTGCTAAAGTCTTCATAAAGAAATTATCTTTAGAAAGGTTGTCATTAAGCATACCTACTATAGGTGCCATATCCGTCTGTTTATTCAATTCCACACCTTTATTAAGTTCTTTGTTAATATGTATTGCTATGTTAGGTATTATAGCAACAGGTTTTTTAAAATCAATGATTCTGGTATCAGGGTGATAAACATCGCCACTATTAATTGACACCTTTCCTGCGATGCTTAAAGGTCTGTCTAACCAAGTGTTAAGTATCAACCCGCCATAGGTCTCAATATTAATCTTCAAATAATCTTTCCCAGACAACTCTGGAGAGGGTTTTATTCTAAGACAGGGAAAGTCGGTGTGGGCGGCCCCTATATGTAAGATGGGCTTTTCGCTGTCAGATATGGAATCATCTATTGTGAATGCAAACAAAGTAGTGTCATAAGGGGTAGTGAAGTATCGGCCTCCCGGCAAGAGTTCCCATCTAGATGAAAAGGGTATTTCGCAAAATCCGGCCTTGGTTAATATATCTTTGCTATTTGCCACCACCTGATATGGAGATGGACAGTTGTTTATAAAGTCTATAAGTTTAGATGTCGTATTCAATTTAAAACCTTCTTTCTCTGATATTAGCAGTTTGGCATTTGTTAAGCATTTCTAATATATTCTATCACGACAGAGACAATTAGTGAATAAAATCATTTAAAATGAATATAATTATCATATAGACTTAGTAACGCGGGGTGGATTGTGAAAAAATATATATTTTTGTCAGGCGTTCTTTTAATAGCAATATATATGGGTGCTTGTCATAGCAAAACATCGGATGAGAAAGTAGATGATGTAGAGTTTACTGTATGTGATGACAGTAAAGTGCCCAAAGAGTTTCTTGGTGAAATAAATAAAAAGAAAGAACAGACATTTGTGAGCACCTTTTCCGATGGAGAATTTATGTTTATAGCAAAAGGGTATGGTAGGCAGGAAACAGGAGGATATAGTATAAGTGTGACAGATTTATACTATACTAAGGATAAAATAGTGATGAAAACAAAACTTGTGGGACCAGGTCAAAAGGATTTGGTATTAAGAGGTGCTACATACCCATATATTGTGGTCAAGATGGAATATTCACAAAAGGATGTGGTTTGTGACGATTAATGACAAAAATATTTGTTTCTTTATGGTAAATGTGACTAATAGGGCATGAATTTGATTAAAAAGTTGTTAAAGTAACTAAATAATAGAGGATATTTACATAAAAAATGTGCAATATTGTTAGAACATTTTTTTGGGGTAAAACACTATATATAGGTATTTTGAGTTGACATTCACCCAATATGATGTTATAATGACTATATTGTTTTAGGTTGTAGGAAAGGCATGGGTAGAAGATATGAGACAGGCAAATGTTAATCAAGTTCGTGAAGTTTTAGGTAGTCATATAGGTCAGAAAGTTAGAATCAGAGCTAATATGGGAAGACATAAGTATGATGTTTCGGAAGGTGTAATTTCAGAAACATATCCGAGCATCTTTTTAGTTAAAGTGGATACTGGAATTGAGGAGAATCCATATAATACAGTGTCATTTAGTTATACAGATGTTTTGACCAATGATGTACAGCTTACTTTATGCGGCTAGTTGGTATATGAAGGTTTAGTATGCTTGATGAAGAATAGGAAATATAAGGTGCTTACTTAGGTAAGCGCCTTTTTTATGTCCCAAAGCATATTTGGTGTATGTATCTCATAAACTGTTATTAATTGTATTGGATATATGGAGGGATATATGGAACTTATTAAAAAGGATATACATATGAATCAAGTCGGTTCAAAACAAGAATTGCAGGTGACATTAGATTATGATTTTAATGTGCCGGATATAAAGCCTGATGTGGATAAGATTGTACGTCAGCAGGGAAGTGTTGTAATAGGAGATACAAAAGCATCTCAAAATAAACTAATTATTGATGGTAATCTGGAATTTAGCGTTTTATATGTAAGTTTCAATGATGGAAGAATGGTGCATGGAATAACAGGGAAACTTCCTTTCAATGAGAGTATACTCTGGGATGAAGTGATTATAGATGAGATAAATGTGAAACCTGTTTTAGAGGATTTGACTGTAATTTTGGTGAATTCAAGAAAACTAAGTATTAGGTGTATAGTGTCCTTTGTGTGTGAGGAGGCCAGACAACGAGTGCTAAGTGTAGGTATTGATGTAGAACATAATGATGAGGAGGGATTCAACTTAGAAAAAAGAAAAAAACTTATAGACATAAGCAGATTGAAAGTAAGCACAAAGGATATATTTCGAGTTAAAGAAGAACTTGCGCTTAATACCCTTTCACATAATATAGAAGAGATAATGTATAGCGATGTAGTTATGGAAAACTATGATGTCAGATTAATGTCAGGACAGATTAATATAAATGGAAATCTGTCCATGTTTGCACTGTATTCATGTGAGAACGGGGAAATAGAATATATGGACAAGGAGATTTCTTTCGATGGAAATATAGAGGTACCTGGGGTTGATGATAATATGATAGAAGATGTAGAAATAACCATTCAAAGTTTTGAAATTAATGTAAGACCCGACGCAGATAGAGAAAACAGAATAGTAGAGGTAGATACAGTACTGCTATTAAACATTAAAGCTTATGAGGATGAACAGTTAGACATACTTCTAGATTGCTATTCAACTAAAATGGGTGTAGTAATTGAAAGGGAGGATGTGATATTTGAGAATATCGCAATGAAGAATACTAATAAATTTAGAGTGGTAGATAAAATGGAATTAGCAGTAGGAGAACCTGCGGTTTTATTAATATGCAAAAGCATAGGTGAGATAAAAGTAGACGGAATAGAGATTATTAACTCAGGAGTCAAAGTGTGGGGAGCAGTAGAGATTACTGTGTTATATGTCTCTGGAGAAGACAGAGCACCTATCAATTCTGTAAAGGGTGTTTTTCCCTACAGCCAAACTATAGAAATGTCAGGTATAGATAGCGACAGTATTGTAAAAATCAGAGGTTGTGTTGACAGCACTTCTGTCATTGTAATAGATGCGAAGCATTTGGAAATCAAAGCGCAGATAAGTCTTGGAGCGATTGCATTCAACTTATTGCCTATAAATATAATAACAAAATGCGAAATAAACGAAGAAAGTTATATTAATAAAACAGCATTACCAGGAATTATTGGATATTTTGCAACTGAAGGAGAAAACATGTGGGATGTAGCAAAGAGATTTAATACAACCATGGATAACATAAAGAAAGTGAACAATCTAGATAGAGACATATTAAAAGATGGAGAGAGATTAATTATAGTGACAGAGTAAAGAGTGTATGTTGACTATAACAATAGAAAAACTCCTACGATTACCCATTTACAAAAAGGGATAATTGTAGGAGCGTAATTATGTTCACATTATTCAGTTGCTGTGGTTACTCCTTTGAGTTCGTCACGCCATTTTTCAAGAGCCTCTACGGTTTTATCAACAGTTTCCTGACATATATCAGGAAGTTTGCTTCCCCATGCCTTTGTAGCCTGATTAAAGCCTTTCTTAACAGCGTCAATCATCTTGTCGGCTGCATCTGGGTCATTGCCTGCAAGTCCTTTGGCAAATGAAATCAATCTTTCTGAAGTCTGTTTAACACCCCAGTAACCATCTTCTGCTACATCTGCTTTTGCCTGAGCTACAACTTCAGGGTCTACAGATATTTCACCCTTTTTAACAGCCTCAAACAAATCGCCAAGTTTTTTGAATGCACCACCTTGTTTTGAAATCATGCTGTGTACCAAATCAGTGAATTGTTTGGTTCTTGCATCAGCATCAGCTTTAAGGGCATCTACTAAAGCCTTGCGACTTGCAGGGTCATTGTTATTTATGGAAAACGATGCGTCAGATTTTTCGAATACTGCTGCAGTGTCTTCCTTGACAGTAGCTGTAATAGAGGAGTTCTTAGCTGTATCAGTTTTTGATACAGAGGTTGTTTTGCTTGTTTGGTAAGCTGCGCTTACACTTGAAATTGTAAAATCAGTCATAAGTACCTCCGTTAAAATGAAATTACCTGCCATCCTTGGCGGGTGGGTCTTTATATCTATATCGGAAATAATGGGAAAAAGTTAATACGGGATAAGCATTAGATAAAAAAATAATGGGTTGATATATTGTTTTTTTTTTGATACACTGAACAAGTATACAAAATACAATAAAAATACAATCTGAAAGGACATATATGGATAAGATAGTTTTGAAAGCATATGGAAAGATAAACCTTTCATTAGATGTTATAAGAAGAAGACCAGATGGTTATCATGATGTTAAGATGATAATGCAGACAGTGAACGTGTATGATACGCTTACGATGGCGAAGAGGGAAGACGAAAGTATTAGTATAGAAACTGATTTGCCAGGGCTTACTTGCGGAGAAGATAATCTTGTATATAAGGCTATTAAACTAATAAAAGATGCTTATAGCATAAACGAGGGAGTAGAGGTATACCTTGAGAAAAATATTCCTATGGCAGCAGGTATGGCTGGGGGCAGTAGTGACTGCGCGGCTGCGCTAAAGGGAATGAATATATTATTTGATTTAAATCTTAGCGATAAAGAACTTATGGAGTATGGTGTAAAACTTGGTGCGGATGTGCCTTACTGTATAATGGGTGGAACTGCCTTAAGTGAAGGGATAGGAGAGATATTAACTCCAGTTAACCATTTAAAGGGTGTAAAGGTTGTTATTGCAACTCCTAATGTATCTGTATCTACTCCGTGGGCTTACAAATCCCTAGTGCTTGATGAAAAGACAGTTCATCCGAATACAGAGATTATGTTAGAAGCCGTGGCAAATAATGATATAGATAAACTGGCGAAAAATGCATATAATGTCTTGGAGACAGTGGTTGCAAAGGAATACAAAGAGATTGGTGCATTGGAAGAAACAATGTGTGAAAAAGGTGCTTTAGGAAGCATTATGAGCGGCAGTGGGCCAACAGTATTTGGTATATTTGATGACGAGGAAAAAGCAGAGAGTGCTTGTAAAGAGATTAAAGAAAAAAATCATTGCAGGTGCTGTTATTTGACAGAGTTTATATAGAGTGGTGAAGATAAGGAAAGGAACATAAGATGGATAATTTAGAATTTCTTCCACTGAGAGATGTGGTGTTTAATACATTAAGACAGGAGATTTTAACTGGTAATTTAAAACCGGGAGAACATCTTAGAGAGATAGCCCTAGCTAATAAAATTGGAGTGAGCAGAACTCCCGTAAGAGAAGCTATAAGGATGCTAGAACTTGAAGGCTTGGTTAAGATGATTCCAAGAAGGGGAGCCTTAGTTGCAGATATTTCCCAAAAGGAATTAAGAGATGTTTTAGAAGTTAGAAATGCTCTAGAACAGCTTGCCATAGAACTTGCCTGTGAAAGAATTACTAAAGAACAGATAGATGAGTTAAAGGTAAATGTGGCAGAGTTCAAAAGAGTTACAAGAACCAAAGATGTAACGAAACTTGCACAAATAGATGTGGAGTTTCACGATATAATATTTAATGCTACAGATAATAGAAGGCTTATTCAGATGCTTAATAACCTTAGGGAGCAGATGTATCGTTTCCGTTTCGAATATCTAAAGGATAGTGATGTGTATGAAGGGCTTATAGAAGAACATATACAAGTGATAAAGAATCTTGAAGACAGAGATGTAGAAAATGCTAGAAAGAATATATCGTATCACATCTACAGACAGGTTAGTACAGTAAGTAAAAAAATTGATTAATGTGAATATTTCTTTTTTTCATGGCAATACTTTACATATGAAGAATTTATCATATGGGGGAATTGGTATGAAAAAAAGAATGTTTGTACTAGTGGTTTTACTAGTGTTAGTTTACATAGGGAGTAAGAACGAGTCAGAATTTGTTACTAGTGAGGAATTAAAAGGGAAACTTCTAAGGTATCATGTAGTGGCTAACAGTGACGGGGAAGTTGACCAGCAAGTGAAATTAAAGGTTAAGGAAGCTGTTTTAGCAAAACTTGAAGAGCCACTTAAAGAGGCAGAAAGTTCTGATGGTGCCAAAGAGATAATTGAGCAAAATCTTTCTATGATAACAAATGTTGCAAATAGTATTCTTGAAGAAGAAAATGCAGGATATAAGGCGAAAGTAAGAATAGGAGAGCAATATTTTCCTACGAAGATATATGGAGATTTGACTTTACCACCGGGAGAATATGAAGCTTTGATTATTGAACTTGGAAGAGCGCAGGGAAAAAACTGGTGGTGTGTATTGTTCCCTACACTTTGCTTCATTGAGCCTGATTATGGAGTACTCCCTGAAGAATCTAAGGAAAAATTGGCGAAAATACTGACTACAGAAGAGTATTATGCTGTAATGTCCGAAGATAATACAGAAGTTAAAGTGGAATCAAAGGTGATTAATTGGGTGAAACAAATACTTAGCGAGGAATAACATATGACAAAGTTAGAAGAATTAATTGGAGTAATAAAAGGAAACAGTGTATACATACAGACACATAATTATCCGGACCAGGATGCTCTAGCGGCAGCTTATGGTTTGAAGTACCTTTTAGAGATTAATGAAATAGGGGCAGATATTTGCTACAAGGGTCAGGTTGATAAGTTAAATACAGTGGCAATGATGGAAACATTAGATATTGAAACTGTATATATAGATGACGCAGAACAGATGGATGAGACATCTGAGATTATCATTGTTGATGGTCAGAAAGGCAATTCTAATCTAGATGACTTTATTGGGGATGAAATTGCTTGCATAGACCATCACAAACTTCAAGAGACTGACATGTACAGATTCTGGGATATAAGAAGCGATGTAGGTGCTTGCTCATCAATAATAGCTTCTTACTATATAGAGAATAACATTGATATGCCAATCTCTGTGGCGACAGCTCTTTTATACGGAATAAAGATGGATACAGATAATCTGTCAAGAGGAGTAAGCGACCTTGATATTGATATGTTCTATTATCTGTTTAAGCGTGCCAGCAAAGAGGCTATTAGAAAATTTGAGGGTTGTTCACTGCAAATGGAAGACCTTCAGGCTTATGTTGCAGCAATTAAGAATCTTAGAGTGTTTGGTAATGTAGGATTTGTTAATATTGGAGATAATTGTGCAGAGGCAATACTTGGAACTATGTCGGACTTTGTTATGTCCCTAGAGGAGGTAACCTTTGCAGTTGTTTACTCAAGAAGAGCCGGGGGAATTAAGTTTTCTGTAAGAAATGAAGAACCGGGACTTGATGGTGCAATAATTATCAAAGAGGCATTGAAAGGTTTAGGCGGTGGCGGTGGTCACGCAACTATGGCAGCGGGATTTGCTCCTAATATAGATTCTGATGCAGAGGCTCTTAATGTGGCACGAAAAGTCGAGGAGCGAATACTTAAGCTAGCAAAGGTGAGATAAAAAACACACTTGACAAAATACAAAATATGTAATAAGTTGTAGACATGGGTAAACTTGCTGAAAAACAGGGACACAAAACTACAAGTCTAAGTGTGGCGGAAGATAAATGATTGATATAATAATGATATTTATTTAAAGCTATATAAGATGGTTGAGTTGCAATATGAAATATTTCTAGGAAAAGAAATGTTTCATATTGCTTTTTTATTCGGGTAAAAATGTTTTATATCTGGTTGTGCATTTCATACACGGATAAAAGGGCGAAGTAATTGAATACAGTAATTAAGAAAGGAAAACACATGGAAAAGGAAGTTAAGGGAACGAGAAAGATGAAGGAAGTATTAAAAACAGCGGTTATATGCTTTGTGATGATGCTGTGCATACTGGGATTAACAGATAATGCAAAGGCAGAAACAGTCAAGGATAGTAATGGGGTAGAGATTAGGGTTACAACAGACAAGACTGAATATAAGTCAGGTGATACAATCAGGGCAGAGATTGTAATAACTAATAAAGGTGAAAGTACTATTGAAAATGTATCTTATACTCAGGAAAAACTCTCTGGATGGGATATAAAACTTGGTGAAATGACAGGATATGACAATAGTGATACTGTACTTCAAGTAGGG
>JAFQMS010000030.1 GCA_017396145.1 Lachnospiraceae bacterium | reverse complement strand
ATGTCGTGATGATATTACAACGTTTACGGTTTCAGATTTTCAGATAAGTGGAGAATTTAATTTTGTGTATTGCAATGAGCATATTGCGAGGAAGAAAATAGAAGCTATATTTAATTAAAAAGTGAAGTGAAATTTCAGTTTTAACCTGTGTATGTATGAATGTAAGCAGTCGTCCGGTTATCCGGTCGGCTGCTTTTATGATGGAAAAGAATAGACTTCTATGATATAATGCAAATCGTGTAGAGTCATTTTTTGATGCTGAACCCCCCGTATAGGTAAGTTCCTAAAATGAACCCCTTTAGGGCAAAAAACAGAGTAGTATGAACTCCCTAGTTTTACTACGATTTTACTACTACACAAGGAAAAAATGTGCAATGATATGCCACTTTATGCTAAAAAGTGTAGTAAATAAATAATAAAGTTTGATTGTTGGGAAATGCGATAAAACCTAGCGAAAATGGGCATATCTTGGCAATGTAAGATAGGAGCAAATTTATGATAAAAGTATTATTCATCTGCCACGGCAATATCTGCCGTTCGCCTATGGCAGAATTCGTAATGAAAGACCTTCTCGTCAAGAAGGGTCTCGCAGACCAATTCTATATTGCTTCTGCTGCTACAAGCACTGAGGAGATATGGAATGGGGTGGGGAATCCGGTGTATCCTCCTGCGAAGAAGGAACTTGCCAAGCACGGAATTAGTTGTGAGGGTAAAAGGGCAGTGCAGGTAACTAAGGCAGACTATGCCAGATATGATTATCTCATTTGCATGGATTCTAATAACGTAAGAAATTTGACGAGAATTATAGGCCCAGACGTTGATAATAAAGTAAGTATGCTACTTGACTATGCCGGAAGGCAGGGGCAGAGCATTGCAGACCCTTGGTATTTGGGAGATTTTGGTGCGACATACAGGGATGTTGTGGCAGGATGCGAAGGACTTATAGAAAAACTTACCGAAAGAAATTGAGACAAATTTTTGATTCCCATTTGGGATAAATTATGGTAAAATAATTATCGTAGTCGCTAAAGATTTAGTTTAGTAATGTTATGTGATAAGGTCCATATTTTTCTCATATGATATAACAAAGAATTGAGAATTAAGTGGGATTATGAAGAGACATTACAAAACTGTTAATAGCGTCAATAAAAATAACAAGAATATACGGAGGTTTATCATGGCGAATAAATACGCAGGAACTAAGACAGAGAAAAATCTTTGGGAGGCATTTGCAGGTGAATCCCAAGCAAGAAATAAGTATACATATTTTGCTTCAGTGGCTAAGAAGGCAGGATATGAGCAGATTGCAGCATTATTTTTAAAGACTGCAGAGAACGAGAAGGAGCATGCTAAACTTTGGTTTAAGGCTTTAGGCGAACTTGGTGACACACCTACTAACCTTCTTCACGCAGCTGAAGGAGAGAATGCTGAGTGGACTGATATGTACGAGAGAATGGCTAAGGATGCTGAAGAGGAAGGTTTCCTTGACCTTGCAGCTCAGTTTAGAGGAGTAGCAGCTATTGAGAAATCACATGAGGAAAGATACAGAGCGCTTCTTCATAATGTGGAGACTATGGAAGTATTTAAAAAGAGTGGCGTAACTATGTGGGAATGCCGCAACTGCGGTCATGTTGTGGTTGGTCTTGAAGCGCCTGAGGTTTGTCCAGTTTGTAATCATCCACAGAGTTATTTTGAAGTTAGACAGGAGAACTACTAAGTTTACAAATCGTTAATCTAATTGCAGCAAAGCAGACGATAACGTAATCTCTCGCTTAAAATTAAGCAAAGAGTTTTAGAAGTGATAATCAATAAAGCAAAGAATTTTAAAAGTAATTAATCAATAAAGTATATAAAATAGAATCAATACAGCACCATTGTTTATGGGAAATGTATTCTAAGGAAAGCGTTGTTGGATAATAACGAGTAGACTTTGGGTAGATTTTCAAGGCAGTGGTGCTTATGATTTGTTAGAGTAGGAGATTTGTAAGTGAAATCATTTAATCCCCATCCAATTGATGAGATAATAAATAACATAGAAAATGGAACCTATGACAAGGTTTTAGAGGACATATATTTCCATGGAAGAATTGGACAATCCGGTGTTAGTCTTGACTACCAAAAGACTCGTTATGTTAAAGCCTTGCAGGCATTTGAAAATGAGTTTGGCAAGGAGTGTGTTGGTATATTCAGTGCACCAGGCAGAACCGAGATTGGGGGTAATCATACAGACCATCAGCATGGACAGGTGATTGCGGCAAGTGTGAATCTTGATATGATTGCCGTTGTAGCAAAACGCCAGGATGATATTATAAAGATTGTGTCTAAAGGGCACGATACGGTGGAACTTTCAGCCAAAGATATTGATTGGAATATCCTATCTGGTACTTCTGCTTCTCTTGTGATGGGCATGTTAGAAGGATTTGTTAGTAGGAACTATGCTGTGGGAGGGTTTAATGCCTATATAACCAGTGATGTTCCTTCGGGGCTAGGACTTTCATCATCTGCAGCATACGAAACATTGATTGGAACTATTTTGTCAGGAGTTTATAATGATATGAACATTTCGCCTGTTGAGATTGGGGTTATAGGTCGGTATGCGGAAAATGTGTTTTTTGGTAAGCCATGTGGACTTATGGACCAGTTGGCATGTAGTGTGGGCGGATTGATTCATATAGATTTTGCTAATCCGGATAATCCAAAGGTAGAGAAGATTGGACGGGAAGGACAGGTGGAGAAAGTAGATGAGGCTCCTAGGCAAGGCAAAGTTAATAAAGTAGAAGAGGCTTGTGAGCAAGGCAAATCAGACAATATAATAAAAGAAGGGTTTGACTTTAGTAGGCATGGCTACCATATTTGCATTGTTGACACAGGGGCTTCCCATGAAAATATGACTGATGAATATGCGGCTATTCCCGGGGAGATGAAGGCGGTGGCGGAGTATTTTGGCAAAGAGGTTTTAAGGGATGTAGCCATAGAAGATGTTGTGGAGAATATGAAGGAAATTAGGGCAAGATTTGGAGACAGAAGCCTTCTTAGGACAATGCATTTCCTAGGGGAAAATGAAAGAGTTGGAAAGCAGGTGGGCTATTTAAAGAAAGATGATATTAAAGGATTCTTGGAGATGGTGAAAGCATCTGGAGATTCTTCATACAAATATTTGCAAAATGTGTATTCTAGTAGTAATATATGTAAGCAGGAAATTTCCGTAGCACTTTGTATGAGCGAAATGCTTTTAAATGGACGAGGCGTTGTAAGAGTTCATGGTGGCGGATTTGCTGGAACGATTCAGGCATATGTAAGGAGCGAGATAAGCGAATACTACAAAGAGCAGATGAATGCCATGTATAAGAAAGATGCTTGTCAGATTGTTAGCATAAGAGAACAAGGTGGAGTGAGAGTAATCTAAGTTGATAGTTTTGAAGGGTGAATATTAGTGCATAAGATAAGAAGTCAGACACTATGTATTGACCAGAAAATATGTTAGTGCGTGAAATAACGCCATATTATTTAAAAAAGAGAGAGATAAAAGTATGAGTGAAAACACAAACGAAGTAGTTAATGGTATTAGTAATGAGAATACGGCTTACAAATATGATGCATTTATCAGTTATAGACATACAGACCTTGACAAATTTGTGGCTGAGAAGATTCATAAGTATTTAGAGGAATTTAAGTTGCCTAAGGGTCTTAAGAACAAGAAGGGCTTAAAGAAGAATAGGATTGAAAGAGTGTTTCGTGATAAAGAGGAACTCACAATTACCAACAACCTAGAAGACCCTATTATTCAGGCGCTAAAGTCTTCTGAATATCTTATAGTAATATGTTCTCCTCGCACTAAGGAATCGGTATGGTGCCGCAAGGAGATTGAGAAGTTTATAGAATTTCATGGACGAAACAAGATTCTTACCGTATTAATAGAAGGAGAACCAGGAGAGTCATTTCCTGAAGAACTTTTGTTTGAAGAAGAGGTTGTTAAGGAAAATGGTGTAGAAACCATTCACCGTAAGGAAATAGAGCCTCTGGCAGCGGACATTAGAGGAAAGAATAGGCGCCAGATGTGTGCTCTCTTAAAGACAGAACTTTTAAGAGTTATTGCGCCAATATTTGGTCTGGAATATGATGATTTGCGCCAAAGACACAGAGAACGTAAGGTTAAAAGAATCATCACTGCTACGGTAACAGCAGCAGGATTAGGTATTGTTATTGGGGCAGCAGGTGTGGCGAGTGCCTTGATTATCAACAATCAAAAGGATAAGATTCAGGCTCAAAACGATGAGATAAATAGCCAAAAGAATCGAATTGAAGAGCAAAACAAAAGTCTTCTTTTAGACCAGGCAGGTAATCTGGCGGATAATGCCAACGAATATTTAGCGCAGGATATGAGAATAGATGCAATTAAGTCGGCTCTTTCAAGTCTTACACAGTACGACGGAATGGATATACCTTACACAGCTGCCGGAAGATATGCCCTTACTAAGGCTTTAAGAGTTTATGATGTAGGTGATGCTTACAGGGCTCAGAATCAGTTGAAAGCAGATTATAATATACTCAATACTCAGATTTCACCATCAAAAGAATATCTTATGGCCTATGATAAGTTTAAGAATGTGTATGTGTGGGATGTTGTAACTGGTGAACTTCTAAGACGTGTTGATGACTGGGCTGATTTGTCCCTTGATTTAAGAAGTGAGTCCAATATCAGTTTTGTTGGAAACAAAATGTTAGCATACTGTAACAATGATGATAAAGTTGTGGTCTTAGATGTTGTTAGTGGGGAAATAGTATTTGATGTGGATGTAGAAGTTAACACCAGCGTAATTGTAAAGGGTGATGATGAGGGAAAATATGTTGTAGTTGCAGTGGATAAAAAGATTGAAGTATATGATGTGTCAAATGGAAACAGCATCTATAAAAAAGATATACAAAGCACAATTGAAGATGAAATAGTATGGTGTGGAGATAAGATTCTATATATTGAGTCGGGATTAGGAAATGATGAATCCTTGTCAATTCTAAAAGTTGTTGATGTAAAAAGTGGAGATGTCCTAGAGGTTGAAACAACACTTAATACTTTTGAAGGGGCCCATATAAAAGATGGTTATATTTATGTTTATGGTGGATGCTACGGCAGTCTAGTGCCGGAAGAGTATAGTGCGGTTTTTGCAGTTGAAGAAGCCAGTGGACAGATTGTGTGGTTGAATAAATATAAAGATACGCCTATTAATAAATTAGAGGTTGCAAGTATAGATGAAGAGCCTGTTGTAGTAGCGACAAGTTATAGTCAGTTATTATGTCTTAATGGAAGTACAGGTTTGGAAGAATATCGTACAAGTGTGACAGGTGGTATATCAGATTTTGTTATAGGTGATAGTGGAACGATGCATATGATTGCTCATGAAGGGAGAATATTTGCCCTTAATCTGTACACTCATGAACTATACGCAATGGACTATCTCTTAGAATGTAATATTAAAATGACTGACATTGTGGGAATATGTGCAGGCGGATATTATGTAATGCCTATGGGTAGCAATAACATAATTAAGTATGCAAAGACTGACAATCCTGATAAGAGGAGTTATGAAGCAGATGAAGAAATGAAATCAATCTTAGAAGGAGTTTGGTATCCATCTGGTGATTATGTAGAGGAAGCGGATAAAATCGGTTTAGAAAACCTGCATATGGTTGCCAATGTGTTGTACATAAATGAAAATGTGGTTGCAGTTCCTTATTTTGATATGACTATGGATTTCTATGATGTGGCTAATAAGAAGGTTATTTGCACTATAAATAATATAAAAAGTGTTCCGGTTAAATGTTTTGGTCCTGACAGTGAAGGCAATGTGTACATTGTAGGAGAAAGCCATGGATATTGCTTTGACAAGGATTATAATCTAGTAGTAGAGATTGACTCGTTAAAACATGTGGATATTAAAGAGGGATATATGGTAATAGGAGAGATTGTAGGAGATTTATGGGAACTTCCTATATACTCTATGGATGACCTGATTAATTTGGCACAGAAGGAAGTTAAGTAAGTGAAAAACTAAAGAAAAATTAAGCCCTTCTAGGTAGATAAAGTGAGAAATCACCATCTATCTGGAAGGGCTTTTTTATATGATATCCATCATCTTAATTAGTTTTTCTTTTTTGCTGTCATCATATAGACTTAGTTTTTCCATTACTATTGAATCTAAGTCGCTTACTTTGTATTTGTCAAAGGTGTATTCTGCGTCTAAGAAACAGTCTACACTACATTCTAAAATATTGGCAATCTTAACAAGAATAGTAAGAGAAGGATTAGCTCGACCACATTCGATATTGCTTATATGGGAAGGGTTAACATCTAAAATATTAGCAATGAATTCTTGAGTAATTCCTTTTGATTGTCTGAATTCTTTAATTCGTTTCCCGATTGTTACAAAATCTAAATCAGTCATGATAAACCTCCGTTCTGAGATGCCATAAAGCAACTTTAAGAGACTTTATGAAAATGTTTATATGGAATAAAACTATGACATTATGTGTCTTGTTAATAGTCTACAATATTAGTATGATCTAATTTTAAAGATATATTGCTAATAGAATAATAAGTTAAAACAAAATAACATTAGTAATAACTAATGACATATGGTATAATGGAGAAAAGATAAAAGGAGTTCGTGCCATGGATATATATTCTCTTGTAAATTCAAAAGTTATTGAAGAATACCTAAGGCAAATAGGTTATGAGTTTAATTCTCTTGAAGCGGCATGGCTAATTTATTCCTGTCGCAGACTATCATTTGAAGAGAAAAAGGATTTGTGGAATGAACTTGTAGCTTCCATGCCGGATTGCGAAGTTCCAATAAAATATAACTGTGCCGGATGGAAGAGCCTTCACAGTTTTTTGAAAGAATATATTGGCATTATTGATCGGGAAATAACACAATTCTATAAAGAAGATGCTTTAGAGGAATACATATACATGTATTCATATTTGTACAAAGGTGATGATAGATGGACAGAGGAATATGAGAGCATCTTTTCATCTTTAAGTAAATGCTTAGAGGCATATGAAAAGGATATGAAAGAGTTGGATGAAATGTATTCTTGTGAAAAAACCGGCATGGTCAAATACAGAATAAAAAGATGTTCCCTCGTCGATCCGCAGGAAGTGTTTAAGATAGAGTTTTTTGGGGATGGAAGATTGGTTCAAGTTCTTGATAATACTAAAAGGACAAATGAAGAAGAGATGTTAATTAATCTTTCGTTTGATGGGATGTGGTTTGATTTTCCAACTCCGTTTAAAAAGGGAGATATTGTTTGGGTGCCATGTGATGATAATAACATAGGGTGGAATTGTGATGGTGGTTTTGTATTAAAAAGAATCTCTACTTGGAATCAATCAAAGTGTGTTATGGATGGGAGTGATAATTCAGATATGAGTTGTTCTGGTTATTTCGTTAATGAAAATGGAACAATTTACAGTGAAGTGATGAGTGGATATATGGATTTAGAGTATTATTATGGACCTTATAGGCAAAATGAGAGAATACTTCCTGCATTGAGTAAATACATGAAAGGAGAAATAGAAGTAGATTTGTTATTGTATGCGTATAGAAAGGTTGTTCTTGATGTTATGTCTGATGATATAATGTTTAAAAATTGGTACTCGAAGGAATCATTAGAGAATATAGGTCTTGAATAATTTTTTAATCTGAAACAGTTAAACATAATTGGAACTAGTGCAGCAAAGAAGGGCAACTATGAAAATAGCTGCCTGTTTTTATGTGTTTAGTTAGTATATCCCCATCTTGTTAAAATTCCCCACATAAACTATAATATTATTACTTGTTACTAAGAGTAATAGTGAAATTATAAATACTTAGCCAGGATAGGAGGTCCATATGGCAACTGATAACAAGGATGAAAGTTTTATAGAAACAAAAGCAAGAGATTTTAATAAAGATAATGTGGACAAGTCAACTGGGGTTATCAAGAAAGCATTTATCGACACAATCCCTGTTATGACAGGATATCTGGTGCTGGGATTTGGATTTGGAATCATAGTCAAGGCTAATGGATACAGTATACTTCTGGCATTTGCCATGAGTTTTTTGATATATGCAGGTTCCATGCAGTATGTGGCAATTAATCTTATAAATGGCGGTGCGTCCTTTATTGCCATTGCTCTTACAACACTTATGGTTAATGCAAGGCATTTATTCTATGGAATATCTATGCTTGATAAATATAAGAACACTGGTAAGAGAAAACCGTATTTAATCTTTTCTCTTACAGATGAGACTTATTCGCTGGTGGTTAGAGATAATAAGCATATACCTGAGAAAGATAAGAAGACCTATTATCTTCTGGTGTCAGTTATGAATCAGACTTATTGGGTTATGGGTTCTTTACTTGGGGCAGTGGCAGGGTCGGTGATTACATTTAACAGTAAAGGAATTGATTTTGCCCTAACTGCGTTGTTTTTAACTGTGTTTATAGAGCAGTGGCTTACAACTAAGAACCATGGTCCGGCGATAATAGGTGTGGTGACTTCTATTATATGTCTTGCGGTGTTTGGTGGAGATAGATTTCTAATTCCAACGATGGTAATTATTACTTTTTTGCTTGGTGTCTACAGAGAGGCATCTTTAGAGAATGAGAAAGATATAGAGAGCAACTATTCTCCTTGCAAAAAGGAAGCAAAGGAGGTAGATTCTTATGAATAACGCATACATTTGGGGAGCAGTATTAATAATTGCTTTGGTCACAGCAGGAATTAGATTTTTACCCTTCCTTGTGTTTGGTGGTAAGAGAAAGGCCCCGAAGATTATTGATAAGTTAGGGAAGACTCTTCCCTTTGCGGTAATGGGAATGTTGGTTGTGTACTGCTTAAAGGGAGTGAGTTTTGGTGACATAAAAGGATTTGTGCCTGAACTTATAGCATGCTTTGTGGTATTTATAGCCCATGTTATTAAAAGAAATACCCTTGTTAGTATTGTTGCTGGTACGGTTTGTTATATGATATTAGTGCAATCAGTGTTTGTCCCATAGATTACGGATGAAAATGATTGACCAAGAGAAGAAATATGTAATAATAAGATTATAAAAGGAAATGATTTAGAATAGTTTATAAATACGATTATTAATAAGAAACGGAGAATAATTATGATTTCATTTGAAAGTGATTATATTATGGGTGCTCATCCTAAGATTCTGGAAAAGTTAACTGAGACTAACATGGAACCGCTGTCTGGATATGGCACAGATAAATACTGTCAAAGCGCTATAGAAAAGATTAAAGAGGCATGCAAATGTCCTAATGCACAGGTGCATTTTCTTGCAGGAGGAACTCAGACTAATTCAGTGGTTATTTCCAATATGCTTAATGCATATCAGGGAGTGGTTGCTGCAGACACCGGACATGTAAGTATTCATGAGGCTGGTGCTATTGAGTATACAGGACACAAGGTGCTCACTGTGCCAAATCACAAGGGTAAGATTGATGGTGGAGAACTTAGAGAATATCTGCATACATTTTATAGTGATGACAATCGTGAACATATGGTTTTCCCGGGAATGGTGTACATATCTCATCCCACAGAATATGGGACTCTTTACAGTAAATGTGAGTTAGAATCTCTTGACAATGTGTGCAAGGAGTATGAGATTCCGTTGTATATGGACGGTGCGAGACTTGGATATGGTCTTATGAGTAAAGAGACAGATGTCACTTTGGCTGATGTTGCACACCTTTGCGATGTGTTTTATATTGGCGGAACTAAGATGGGAGCGCTTTGCGGGGAGGCTGTTGTGTTTACAGGAAATAATGCGCCAAAGCATTTTACCACAATGGTTAAACAGCAGGGAGCATTGCTTGCTAAGGGAAGACTTTTAGGAGTGCAGTTTGATACTTTATTTACAGATGGCCTTTATGAACAAATAGGTGCGCATGGCATTGAAATGGCTGAAAAACTTAAAGGTGTTTTAAGGAAAATGAATATGTCATTTTATCTTGAATCCCCAACTAATCAACAGTTTGTGATACTAGATAATGAAGTGATGAAAAAACTTGCAAAGGAAGTGTCATTTAGTTTCTGGGAGAAGGTTGATGATGGACATACAGTGGTTCGTTTCGCCACAAGTTGGTCTACAACAGATGAGGATATTGCAAAACTTGAGAGTGCACTTAAAAGTGTGTTGGATAATTAATAGCATTTGAAAATGTTAGAAAATATAACAGTTAAAGTCCGTCAGAATCAGTGGCGGGCTTTGATTATGAAAAGAAGAGAGATTGAGATGTTTGGACTTGGAACTTTAATAAATGTAGTTGCTATTATTGCAGCAGGAATAGTGGGTAAATTATTTGGTAGATTGTTAAATGAGCGTTGTCAGCAGACCTTGAATCAGGCATGTGGAATCTGTGTGTTGTTTCTTGGAATTGCAGGTGCCATGGAAGGTATGTTGAAGGTTGAGGGCACCACAGTAATCAGTGGCGGAACTATGTTAATTGTAGGTTCACTGGCGCTTGGCGCACTATTTGGAGAGATTCTTAACCTTGAAGATAAGATAGAGCGCTTTGGAGAATGGTTAAAACAAAAGACTGGTAATGCCAAGGAAAAAAGTTTCGTGGAAGGCTTTGTGACAGCATCCCTTACTGTGAGCATTGGTGCTATGGCGATTGTTGGTGCAATAGAAGATGGTATTATGGGTGACATAAGTATTCTTGTCACTAAGTCAATTCTTGACTTTATCATTATCATTGTTATGACCTGTTCTATGGGAAAGGGCTGTGCATTTTCAGCAATTCCCGTTGCTATTTTACAAGGAAGTGTTACTGTGCTTGCAAGAGTGATTAAGCCAGTGATGACAGAGGCAGCCTTGGCAAATCTGTCTTTGGTTGGCTCTATTTTGATTTTTTGCGTAGGTGTTAATCTAGTGTGGGGTAAGAAGATTAGAGTGGCGAATCTGCTGCCAGCAATTGTTGTGGCTGTTGGGATGGCATTTGTGGGGTGAGAAAAAATTATAAATTTCTGTTTGACAAATTTCATTTCGTCTGTTAACATAAGGATACTCTTAAGGGAGTAATCGGCACAGATAATGTGTGGTAAATCAACATCATGGTGGACAAAGCACTGGTATATTTGTTGTAAATCCTGGTTTACCTTAATTGATGAGACTTATCGGACCCCAGATGGCCATTCAGACCGCCACCCTGGCAACCGCCCTGGGCGCCATGATCTTCGGACCTGTGGTGGCTATCCCCGCCGCCATGATTTCCGATACCATCGGCTT
>JAFQMS010000029.1 GCA_017396145.1 Lachnospiraceae bacterium | reverse complement strand
GTTTTCTTATGCACATAAAGTAATCTTATTCATTGAATAAGGAAAATCTGTTGCCAAATCGTTGCCAGCACTTAAACAAATTTGTTTGGAAACCGCATAAATACTGGACTTTTTTAGCACTACTCCTTACTCAAACTCTATCGTTGCCACTGGCTTCTTTGTCAACTCATAACATACTCTGTTTACACTTGGCACTTCAGCTGTGATTCTGTCGCAAACTCTCTCTAAGATTTCGTAGTCTACTCTCTCGATTGTTGCTGTCATTGCATCGATTGTGTTAACCGCACGGATTACAACCATGTATCCCATGCTTCTTGCGTTGTCTCTTACACCTACTGCTTTGAAGTCAGGTACTACTGTGAAGTACTGCCATACTTTCTTGTCAAGGCCTGCCTTAGCGAACTCTTCACGAAGGATTGCGTCTGATTCACGAACTGCCTCAAGGCGGTCACGAGTGATTGCTCCAAGGCAACGTACACCAAGTCCTGGTCCTGGGAATGGCTGACGGTATACCATCTCTGCTGGTAAGCCAAGCTCGATACCGCAGGCACGAACCTCGTCCTTGAAAAGCTGTGCAAGTGGCTCAACTAATTCAAACTGAAGGTCTTCAGGAAGTCCTCCTACGTTGTGGTGTGACTTAACACATTTTGCAGTCTTTGTACCACTTTCGATAATGTCAGGGTAGATTGTTCCCTGTCCTAAATAATCTATTCCTTCAAGCTTTCTAGCTTCTTCTTCAAATACGCGGATGAATTCTCCACCGATAATCTTTCTCTTTTGCTCTGGGTCAGCTACATTTTCAAGTTTTCCAAGGAATCTGTCTGTAGCATCTACATAGATAAGGTTAGCGTCAAGTTCATCTCTGAATAACTTAACAACACCTTCTGACTCATTCTTTCTCATAAGTCCATGGTTAACATGAACACATACAAGTTGCTTACCAATTGCCTTAATAAGTAATGCTGCAACTACTGATGAGTCAACACCGCCTGAAAGCGCAAGTAATACCTTTTTATCTCCTACCTGGCGTCTAACAAGTTCAATCTGGTCCTCAACAAAATTCTTCATGTTCCAATTAGCTTCTGACTTACATGTATCAAATACAAATGCTTTGATTACATCATCTGAAGGAATTGTGTCATACTTATCAGCACATTTTGCTGGTGCGTGGTCAATTGCGATAACCGGGATGCCGCATGAGTAAATCTCATCATTAACATCTATTGCTACGCCGTCAACTACTCTGTTTTCTCCACCGTTGATGATGATACCCTTAACATTTTCTAATTTACCAAGTTCATCTGCTGTAATATCATGTGGATGAATCTCGCTGTAGACACCCATATCACGAATGGCACGGGCAAGAACAGTGTTCTCGGTACTTCCAAGGTCTAAAATTACTATCATATCTTGTTTCATTAATTTCTTCTCCTTTATTGGAAATTTCACACTGTGCTTTCACGCTTTTGCAAGTGCTACTCACTTTAATACGCTTTTGCTAGTAGGCGCGTTGTCACATTGCGTTTTTTACTCAAACATTTTATCACATTCTTTTTAATTTTTCATCACGAAATTAATCAGATGTTGAATTTTTTTTCAACAAAATTTTACCTTAATTTATGAACTTTTTTGTACATAATAATTATTTTGGGATAAACTATACCCTAACTGTTACAAAGAGTCAAAAAAAACTGCCAATAAATGTCGGGTTAATACTCTAACATTATTGGCAGTTTTACATTCTCATTCTAATAGCATCTCACTATTCCACATCACTTGTACAGTGTGGACATTTAACTGCATCAATTGCAATTTCACTCTTACAATATGGACACTTCTTAGTCTTTGGTGCTGGTTTTTCTTCCTTCTTACCGATGTTAGCAAGTGCGTTCATTCCCCTAACAAGAAGGAATACAACAAATGCAACAATAAGGAAGTTAACGATATCAGCTAAAAATGCACCTATCTCAATTGACTGACCTTTAACCTTAATGGCAAGCTTAGCCACATCTGAACTGTCAACCTTACCAAAGCAGTTTAAGACAGGATTTAAAATATTGTTGGTAAATGAAGTTACGATTCCACTAAAAGCACCACCAATTAACACACCGATTGCCATGCTCATTGCATTACCTTTAACTGCAAACTCCTTAAATTCATTGATAAATCCTTTTGTCTTTTTCTTGTTCTTAGCAACTGCTGTTTCTTTAGTTCCTTCTACTTTGCTCTCTGAATTACTCTGATTCTTTTCGTTCTTCTTTGACATAATACTTCTCCGTTTCTTCTTATCCTTGGCATTATTTGTACTCTTTTCCCCATTAATTCCATAAACCCATAGTAATATTTTCAGTTTATGTTGTCAATCAAATTATTACCTCTTATCTTTTCATTTTCTTATCCAGATAGTTATATATCATACTTATTGCAAAGCATAAAACACCTGATACAAAGAAACTTATAGCATTTCCTAAAGTGTTAGCATAAGTTATATCAACCATCAACAATTTGAATATACTTATCATAGTAAGTCCTAAACCATAGATTCTTAAATACTTATATTCACCTTTAAATCCTGCTAATATCAACAGTATTGCTAACACAAGACATGCAATACTTATCACATAATTAGGTGATGTAAATGAATTAAGCACCACTATCAAAAGTACAGTAAACTTACCACCAATATATACATTACCGGCAACATTTTCAGAGTTTTTATTAAGTATCTTTTTAGTATCAATCAAAAATGCTGCCAACGCTACTAATATATTAACAAAATGACATCCCATTGAGCCAGGCTCACTTATCAACATACATCCCATTGCCATAGCAAATACATTGGCTATAGTATAGATTTCTTTGTTTTCGTCTTTCTCTCCTGTAATTGAATTGCTGACAAATCTGCTCTTATAGCATATTGTATTTAATACGAAGAAAGAAACATATACTATACTTTCTACCACATCTAAAGAAGATTCTTCCCTTCCTAGAATCTCCCATAATGCATCTCCCATTTGTGATACTATCAATAACAGTGCGCCTATATGTAAAAGTGACTTGTATTCTTTGTTATACTGGTCTTTAAACACAAACATACATATATATGCCACTGCAAATGCAACAAGCATTAATACAAAATGCAGTCCTCTAATATCTCCATCATAAATAAACATATATACGCCCATTATGGCTAGTCCCATATATTTGCTAATACTGTATTTCCTAACATAACCATATACTAGCAATGGTATTATCATAAGGAAAACCACACCATAATTATAAGCAGTTCCATTTGCCCCAAGTCCTATTAACGCTACTATAGCACTGGCCCCTGATATAAGTTCTAAACCAGATTTGCTATTGGCTTTCTTCATACTTACAGCAAATATCATTATCATTCCAATTAAGTATGTAACTAATCCCCATATCTTTTCATTTTCAAACACATACAACGATATTATAGCCACACTGAACAATTCCAAAGAAGTAATCACTCCAAAACTTATCTGCGGCTTATCCAATCTATGGCTCATAATTCCCACTATGTTTAAAATCTGAATAATTAATGCGATTATCATACATACTAAAGAATTATCACCTGCAATTCCCACGCAACCAATAGTTAACACCATACCACCAATAGCTGCAAAACCATGATAGCATATATTATCCTCATATTCTTTCTCATAATTAACGAAATAGAATATTGCAGATGTTATTCCGTAAAAAATAAGTAAAGCCAAAAATCTTGCTTCATCCTTGCCACTAACACATAATATGCATCCAAATACTGTAGCAACTATAATTCCAATTTCTCCAATAATCTGAAATACAAAATTCTTATTCTTAGCAAATATGCAAATAATTACACCCCAGATAGCAATCATAACATATAGCGGAATATCTCCTAGCACTTCAAAGTATATATTACTTAATAGTAAGGAGATAAACATTGCACCAAATCCACAACCTGTGAGTGCAATATTAAACCTGTCGTCTTTATCTTTATTTAATCTTAATGCTCCTATACCTAAAAATGCCCCACTAACTGCATACATTATTGCCATCTTTGCCTCATCTCCAAACATAGGCAATAAAAGTGTAGCAAATAAAACAATACTTATAAATATAAGCACAGAAGCAGCAATTCCCATAAATGATTTACCAAAAGTCTTCTCAAAGTCATGGTTACTTTCTTCTTGTGTTGATGTCTTTACAGAGGAATTAAAGTTGTCATAATATGTATTCTCTATTTCAAATGTATCCATTATTTGTGAAGATGTATTATTAACACTTGAAGCAACAACTTCTCTTGATACAGAATCTTCAGTTTTTGCAGTAGCAGTAGCATTAGCAGGTTCGGTTACTACATATTCTTTTTTCACATATCTTGGCTCTAAATCTTCCATACTTGAACATTCGCCCTTCATATATCGAATCTGCCTTGACATGTCTTCTACTTCCTGCTCAAGCATAGCAATCTTATAGCGAAAAAAATCTGTATCTGTGTTATCAAGATGTCTCGACATAAGAACAAGACTTTTTCTACTATCAAGTATTCTATTCTCAAGCATCAATAATCGATTAAGTTTAGCTTTATCCAAAACAATCACCTCTATTATTCAAATATTAACTAGGACTCATTAAAAGTTTAAATTCTGTGTTATTCCTAAATAAAAATTATACCACATATATATCTTAAATACTATACCTAAACCCTTACAAAAATGTAATAGTTTAGGTATAGTATCATTTCTACATTACATATATAATAATACATATAGATTATCTTACATGGGGGTGTCACCAATGATTTCAACTTTTCTAGTTGAAGAACGTATCCGTCAACTTCGCAAACAGCATAATCTAAGCCAAGATGAACTTGCTCAACTGGCAGGTATATCATCAAACTATATGGGGCAGATTGAACGTGGGGAAAAATGTCCTACTCTTGATGTCTTTCTTCAGATTTCCTTGGCTCTCAATGTCTCACCCGTTGAACTTATTAACGATTGTGATAGTATGCCGGCAACAATCTACACCCCGGAGTTAAATAAGGTTATACAATTACTAAGAACTTATTCTTGTTCTGAATTAAATGAGGTTTACAAAGTATTATCTAGTATTAGTAAGATAAAGCAACCCATGTAATTAATCGAAGTTGACAGATGAACTGCCAATCTTAATAAAGCATTGGCAGTTCTATTTATTGACTCTTTAACTACTTACACAAATCATCAAGATTTCTTCCATATGCAGGAATAAAGTCTTCAATAAAGACTTTCACCTCTGGCATATCTATCTCATTAATTATCTTCCATATAGAATCTTTAGCACTAATGAATTCTTTATTTCCCGCATTATCCTCTTCAATACATTTTATATATGCAGAAAGTTTGTCCGCTGCCTTAACATATTTCCACAAAGCCTTATCCTCTTCGCATTTAAAGAAAATACTTTCATACTCGTCTTTCATATAATCCGGAAGCATATTTATTAATCTTCTACTGGCAATATCTTCAACACTCTTAAATGCTTCTTTGATATCATCGTTATAATACTTTACCGGAGTAGGCATATCCCCTGTTATTATCTCTGATGCATCGTGATACAAGGCTATGAGCGCCGCCTTTGATGCGTCATAGTTGTTCCCAAACTTCTTGTTGCTAATAACCACTAAAGCATGAGCAATCATGGCCGTTTCAAGACAGTGTTCACTAATATTTTCAGGTCTGGAATTACGCATAAGCGCCCATCTTTCTATATATTTCATTCTCGACATCATGGCAAAAAAACTATTGCATTTATCCATTAGTATTTACTCCATTCTTCTTTATATTAATTCATCATTTATTTTACCACCAAGTACTACAAAAAACTATTCACGTTCTAACATCTTCTTAATATACTTTCCTGTATAGGAAGCAGCCACCTTAGTAACTTCCTCCGGTGTCCCTGTGGCAATCACTGTTCCACCATTATCTCCACCCTCAGGTCCAATATCAATAATATAATCCGCACACTTAATAACATCTAAGTTATGCTCGATTACAACCACTGTATTACCACCTTCAGTAAGTCTTGCCAGTATATCCACAAGTTTGTGAACATCTGCAAAATGAAGTCCCGTAGTCGGCTCATCAAGAATGTATATAGTTCTTCCGGTACTTTTCTTTGAAAGTTCAGTAGCCAACTTAATTCTCTGTGCCTCACCTCCAGATAAAGTGGTTGATGGCTGTCCAAGTTTAATATATGACAATCCAACATCATTAAGAGTCTCCATCTTTCTCTTTATACTTGGTATATTCTCGAAAAATGTAAGCGCCTCTTCTACTGTCATATCAAGAACATCAAAGATACTCTTTCCTTTATACTTAACATCTAGAGTCTCTCTATTATATCTTTTGCCACCACAAACTTCACATGGCACATATACATCTGGTAAGAAATTCATCTCTATCTTAAGTATACCGTCACCACTGCAGGCTTCACACCTTCCACCTTTAACATTAAAAGAGAATCTTCCCTTACCATAACCCTTTGCTTTTGCATCTGTAGTTGCTGCAAATAAATCTCTAATCATATCAAAAACTCCCGTATAGGTAGCAGGGTTAGACCTTGGTGTTCTTCCAATAGGAGACTGGTCAATATCAATAACCTTATCAAGGGCTTCCATTCCTTCTATTGAATCAAAATCTCCGGGAATCATTCTTGCTCTGTTAAGTTTTACCGCCAGTTCCTTATGAAGAATTTCATTAATCAGAGAACTCTTTCCCGAACCAGACACACCTGTAACACATGTAAAAACTCCTAATGGAATGTCCACATCTATATTCTTAAGATTGTTTTGCCTTGCCCCTCTTATCTTCAGATATCCAGTTGGTTCTTTTCTCTTACTTGGAACATCAATTTTAATTCGTCCACTAAGATACGCACCTGTTACAGATTCCTTACACTTCATAATCTCCTTCGCGTCACCACAGGCAACAACCTCACCACCATGTTGCCCCGCTCCCGGTCCTATATCTACAATATAATCCGCAGCATACATAGTATCCTCGTCATGCTCAACAACAATAAGAGTATTTCCCAGTTCTTTAAGATTACTAAGGGCAGACAAAAGTTTATCATTGTCTCTTTGATGCAAACCAATACTTGGCTCATCCAGAATATATGCCACACCAACAAGTCCTGAACCAATCTGGGTTGCCAGACGAATTCTCTGGGCTTCTCCCCCGGACAGACTTCCTGTTGCTCTTGCAAGTGTAAGGTATTCTAATCCCACATTAATCAAGAATCCTACCCTTGCCTTAATCTCCTTAATTATCATATGTCCAATCTTTTCCTGTGTCTTTGTCAGAGTTAATTCATCCATAAATTCAGCAAGTTTTTTAATGGACAACATTGATACCTCATAGATATTCTTATCTCCAACAGTAACTCCTAGCGACTCTGGTTTAAGTCGCATTCCTTTACAGACTTTACATGGTGTGGTACGCATAAATGATTCATACTCTGCTTTCATAGTCTCTGAAGAAGTCTCTCTATATCTTTTCTGAACATTCTTAATCAGGCCTTCAAATTCCACATCATATTCACCCTTACCACGCTGACTTTGATAGTATACCTTAACCTTTTTACCGCCAGTACCATTGATAAATATATCTTTAACCTTATCAGGCAAATCTTTGTATGGAGTATCTAAATCAAATCCATACTCTCTTGCCAGTCCCTCCAACAGACTGTGGCTAAAACTACCCTCTGTGGAAGAAGATGCCCACCCAACAACAGCAACTGCACCTTCGTTAAAACTAAGTCTCTTATCTGGAATCATAAGATTCTCATCAAATTCCATCTTAATTCCTATTCCGTGGCACTCAGGACACGCACCAAAAGGATTGTTGAAAGAAAAGATTCTAGGTTCTAGTTCATCTAAGCTAATCCCACAATCAGGGCATGAAAAACTTTGACTAAACTTAAGTTGCTCTCCGCCAATAATATCAACTACTAAAAGTCCATCACTTAGTTTAAGTACAGTTTCTATAGAATCATTCAATCTTTTTTCGATACCTTCTTTAATAATAAGACGGTCAACAACAATGTCTATATTATGCTTAATATTCTTATCAAGTTTAATCTCCTCTGACAAATCATACATATTCCCATCTACAATTACTCTTACATAACCGCTTCTTTTTGCCTGTTCAAAAAGTTTAACATGCTCACCCTTTCTTCCCCTTACAACACTGGCAAGGAGTTGAAACTTAGTGCCCACTTCTAACTTCATTATCTCATCCACCATCTGGTCTACAGTCTGGCTTTCAATAATATTTCCACACTTTGGACAATGTGGAATACCTACTCTTGCATACAATAATCTAAAATAATCGTACACTTCCGTTACAGTTCCCACAGTAGAACGAGGATTCCTATTAGTTGACTTCTGGTCAATGGAAATAGCAGGAGAAAGTCCTTCAATACTCTCTACATTAGGCTTTTCCATCTGTCCTAAAAACATTCTTGCATATGAAGACAAAGACTCCATATATCTTCTCTGACCTTCTGCATAAATAGTATCAAATGCCAATGATGACTTACCAGAACCACTAAGTCCTGTAAGCACAACGAATTTATTTCTTGGTATATCCAAATCTATGTTTTTAAGATTATGTTCTTTAGCACCTCTAATAGAAATACAAGGGCCATCAATCTTTTTAATATTGTTACTCATATTCTTTGCCTTTCTATATCTGATCTATCTGCTGTTTTATCTTAAACAGTTTGTCTCTGTAAATAGCTGCTTCTTCAAAGTTAAGTTCGCAGGCCGCCATATTCATCTTCTTAGTCACAGTCTGCTCTAACTTCTTAAGTTCCTTATATGACATAGATTCTAAGTCCTTAGCAAGTTCTTCACCAGAAGCCTCACTTTGCTTAGAAATACTAATTAATTCCCTTACTTCTTTCTTAATTGTCTGTGGAGTAATTCCATGTTCCTTATTATATGCCTCCTGAATCGCCCTTCTTCTGTTAGTCTCACTAATGGCATTCTTCATGGAATCTGTCATAACATCAGCATACATTATAACTCTACCTTCACTGTTACGGGCAGCTCTACCTATAGTCTGAATGAGGGAAGTCTCTGAACGTAAGAAACCTTCCTTATCTGCATCAAGTATAGCAACCAGTGTGACTTCGGGAATATCAAGTCCTTCTCTGAGAAGATTAATACCTACAAGCACATCAAATACATCCATTCTCATCTCTCTAATTATCTTAGAACGCTCCAAAGTATCAATATCTGAGTGAAGATATCTCACTCTAATTCCCACTTCTTTAAGATAATCAGTTAATGACTCCGCCATCTTCTTAGTCAGGGTTGTTACCATAACCTTATTCTTTCCTGCAATCTCTTTATTAATCTCTCCCACCAAATCGTCAATCTGTCCTGCAACCGGTCTTACATCTACCTGCGGGTCCAAAAGCCCTGTAGGCCTAATCACCTGATTAACCCTAAGAAGTTCGTGTTCTTTCTCATACACAGATGGAGTTGCTGATACAAAAAGCATCTGATTAATCTTACTTTCAAACTCGTCAAAATTCAGTGGTCTGTTGTCCTTTGCTGATGGCAACCTAAAACCATAATCCACCAATGTTGTCTTACGAGACTGATCCCCGGCATACATTCCTCGAACCTGTGGAATTGTAATATGAGACTCGTCCACCATTATAATAAAATCCTCTGGAAAATAATCCATCAATGTGTATGGCGGACATCCTGCCGGGAGTCCTGCCAAATGTCTTGAATAATTCTCTATTCCCGAGCAAATCCCTGTCTCTTTGAGCATCTCCATATCAAAATTAGTTCTCTCAGCAATTCTCTGTGCTTCAATTAACTTATCTTCACTTTTAAAATAAGCAACTCTCTCCTTAAGTTCAGCCTTAATATTAGTAATTGCCTCATCCATCTTCTCTGGCGGAACAATATAGTGAGAAGCCGGAAATAAAAGCATATGTTCCAACTGACACTTAACATTACCTTTAAGTGTATCAATCTCACTTATTCTGTCCACTTCATCTCCAAAGAATTCTATCCTTATACCTGTTCCTTCCTGAGAAACCGGATATATATCAATGGTATCTCCCTTAACACGGAAAGTACCTCTCTTAAAATCAATCTCATTTCTTGTATATTGAATATCAATAAGTCTTTCGATAACCTCATCTCTATCCTTAATCATTCCAGGTCGCAAAGACAACACCATATTATTATAATCAATAGGCGCACCAAGTCCGTATATGCAAGACACTGAAGCCACAATAATAACATCTCTTCTCTCGCAGAGGGCTGCCGTTGCTGAATGTCGCAACTTATCAATCTCGTCATTGATAGACGAATCCTTCTCTATATAAGTATCCGTTGAAGCCACATATGCTTCCGGCTGGTAATAATCATAATATGACACAAAATACTCTACTGCGTTCTCGGGGAAGAATTCCTTAAACTCACCATAAAGTTGCGCTGCCAAAGTCTTATTGTGGGCTATAACCAGCGTAGGCTTATTCATTGCCGCAATAACATTAGCCATGGTAAATGTCTTACCAGAGCCCGTCACACCAAGTAGTGTCTGAAACTGGTTCCCTTCTTTAAAGCCTTGCACTAACTTCTCTATAGCCTGAGGCTGGTCCCCTGTTGGGGCATAATCTGAATGTAATTTAAAAATTCCCTGTGTCTCTTCCACGAAATCACCTCTTTTTATTCACCTTTCAAATATCGTTCTAACTCTATATCCCACAGCAATAACTGCATCCAAATTGTAACACTTAGTTTTTCTATTAACTTCTCGAGTTCCTTCTTTTTGAACTACCGAGAAATACTCGGAAGTTGCTTTTTCGTCTAATTCTTCTTCGGCGTATATAATAGTTTACCACTTGTTATTACTATACCACATTCGCTTTAAAATGTATAGAACAAAAGTTCGATTTCTCACATAAAAATTCCCCTAAACCTAACCCAAAACATCGTTTAAGTATATAAAAACAGTTTTTGACATACATACATCATTTTGTATATAATGAGAACTGAGGTTTCTACCCTTAATTTTAAACAGGAGGTTTATTAAAAAGTGAAGAAAAAAATAATAATCATTGCTATTGTAATTCTAGCCCTTGTATGTCTTTTCGGTACATTATTTGCCTTTGGCGTATTTGACGAAAAGGACAGCAGCAACGACAAATCAAAGGATAAAGTAACCTGGAGCGTGTATACTCAAAAAAACACGGCTACACCACAGCCAACTCAAGGCGTTGATGGTAACTTGGATGCCAACGGTAACGACATTCCTGATTGTTTTGAAAACTCAGATTATACAACTGATACCGATAAAGACGGCATTTCAGATTATAACGAAATCATATACACTCTAACTAATCCTCTTCTAGCAGACTCTGATAACAACAATACTACGGACTCTGATGAAGATAATGACAAAGATGGGATTAGTAATTGTAAGGAAGTAGAACTAAGAACTAGTCCAACCTCTTCTGATACTGATGCTGATGGTTTAGACGATTCAGAAGAAATTAATACATATTCTACTGACCCATTAAAAAAAGACACTGATGATGACGGTGCTTCAGATAGTTGGGAAGTGGCTAATGGCACAAAGCCTACTGAATTCAACGAACGCTTTTCCATTACTACGAACTGTACAAGCCAAAAAATAACCGCATCTGTTGAATTATCTGCAAGTGGTGCAGCAGCAGAATCTATCTCAATTACACCTGTTTTAAGTAACTCTTTAATTAATGATACAATTCCGGGATATATAGGACCCGCATTTGAGTACCTCACAAATGGAGATATTGGTTTAGCTTCTATAAGTTTCGAATTTGATAATTCGCTTCTGTCAAAACCTAATTTTCAGCCAACTATCTACTGTTTAAATGAAGATACTCAAAGATGGTATGAACTTGATACTACAGTAACTGGCAACAAGGCAACTATAAAAACAACTCATTTTTCAAAATATATATTATTAGATAAAAGTGAATACGCAACATACACAAAATCTGAATATGAAATAGACGACTCCTTAGATAATGGAACAGACAGCAATAATGACGGTATTACGGATTATATCACAAAACTTATGTGCGATGGCACAATTCGAACCGGAACCGGAACAACAATTTTCGGCAATCAATCATATGAAGAAGTGCAGGCAAATGATGATTTAGATGGTGATGGCATTAAAAATGGTGAAGAAGTTGTAATAAACTATGTTGCTGGAATTCCAGAAGATGCGTTTCAATTTAATAACCACTATTACATGGTTTATGATGAAGGATATAATTGGCTTGACGTACAAGCCTTTTGCGAAAGTATGGGCGGCTACATGTTAACTATTACTTCTCATGAAGAACAAGAATTTGTTAAAACTCTGATATCCAACGGAGATAAAAAATGCTATTGGCTAGGTGCAACAGACATAACTAAAGAAGGTCAATGGGTATGGATTACAGGCGAACCTTGGGAATATCAAAACTGGAAGTCCGGTGAGCCAAACAACGGGGACGCAGGGGAAGACTACGCCGAACTTATGACTTGGAATGATTACACATGGAATGATGGCGAAAAGGAAGGCGACTCTGACGAATTTAGTAAAGAAAACCATGGATACATATGCGAATGGGATAATAATAATGTATCCTCTAGAACAGCAATTTATCTAAATTCTTCACCAATATGTGATGACACAGATAAAGATGGTTTTAAAGATGCGCTGGATCCTACTCCAAACGATGCCGATGTTTTTGCAAGTATGGATCTCTACAAAGATTACTTCTTTAAAGGCGAAACAACCGTTACATTCTTTACAAAACAACCACTTTGGAATAGTAGAATGTGTATATATAATGATGCTATAGTTTCACTCATTTCAGATCTTAACACAGGCTTTTTTAATGGCGAATACGAAGACATATTACCTTCTTTGTTAAATGGTAAATATAGGGATTTTGGCGGACATGGACATAGTTATCTTGGAATAGACTATTCTAATGGAAACAAAGAATACTTTGGATATTACTCTGACACGGATATGAATGAGGCTCTTTTAGCCTTATCTCTTGAAACAGTAAACGGAAAAATACTTGACGAAATAGAATTACTCTCTAACGAAGATGACACCGAAAACAAAAGTGTGCCAGAATTTACAGTAGCTAAAACATTTGTTATCAATGACGAGCAAGTTGATAAACTTCTCAAATTTAAAGAAACCTATCCTACTGATAATTATAACTTGACATCTAATAACTGTACCACATTTGCAGTAAATGCACTTAAAGAATGTGAATTAGATGTCAGAATTTCCGAACGTCAATGGACATTTTATCCAGAGGAACTTAAATACGATGATATTTTGGCTCAAGAAATTTTAGCCATTCTTACAAATCCGTTAAAACTTCCATCGGAAGCGGTCATACTAAGATATTTCGGTTATAATCCAGCAGATGCAGCTGAAGATATTAAGCGATATAATGAATACCTTGTATGCGTTAACTATGAATTAAACGACGGCTCTATAGTTACCGGATACCAAGCTGTCTATTATAATTTATATAATGATAAAACTTCTTAAACAGATACTTAATATCAGAAAAATGACCTTTTAAAACACAAATGCCCCTTTTTAAGGGGCATTTGCCAATTTACAATATTCCAATATATTATCTTTGCATTTTCTTTCTTATCTACCACATCTCTTTTATCAAATATAATTTTGTAGATACCTCCTGATGTATATCCATGACCTGACAGCATTTCCTCACCCTCACATTTTACCGCATAATAATCCACTTTATCAGAACTAAATATTTCCCATTCTACACATCCATCCCTAACTCCCAACCCTGTAGTTATGGATCCACTATGTTTTATTTCTTTAAGTACTTTATCTGACTCATCAATGATTATCATTTTGGTTACTGCCCAGTTTTTTGCTATGTACTCACCACTCCCTAAACTTGATTTTCTTCATAATACCCTCCATTCTAAAGTTAATACACCAACTTCTCTACTCTGCATTTGTAAGCAACACATAAAAAATACTACCTAGCAACACTATAAATACTATCAAGGATAAACCCGTCATTTTTCTGTAAGAAAGAATGTTTTCAATTCTTGCTCGTATCCTTGCTCCACCAAAGGCTGAGACAAATAAACTGGTCTTTTGTCTACTTTCCAGCAAAGAAATTGCGTACTCCTTTGCACCGCCATCCCCCAGCTTTGCAAGAACTCTCTCGTCACAAGCCAATTCAATATCTGCAAGAAATAGTTTAAAGAATACCCATGCAAATGGATTGAACCAATGCACTGCCACAATTGCAAATGCTAAGATTCTCCACAGATTGTCTCCTCTTTTTATATGCATCCTTTCGTGAAGCACAACCAAATCTACATCTTTTTCTTTATATGCCAGTGGAAGAATGATTTTGGGGTTTATAATTCCGTACACCGCAGGATATGTCACCTTTTCCGAAAAATAAATATTATCCTTGAAATGGGAAGCAGCTTTATTTTCATTAATAGTTGCAAAATATGTAATAGCTAGTACCAGCAATATTACAATCGCCACTATTATCCATATAACAGAGGCAATGTCAAATACCTTTTCGAGGACATTTACCTTATAAGTTATCGGAGAATAAGTGTCCGCTGCCTGAACTATATTCATCATTGATATTCTATCATTCTCGTTTGGCTCATACACAACAACTGTTCTAGTAGCAACCTTAGATAAAAAAGTCATCAGGCTATAGGGGCTATTCACCCCAACTGGAAGAGTCATTCTAAGAAATGGTATTATCCATAAAAAAACCGTGATTCTTCTTGGAATCTTCTTAATTTGTCTGATAATCATAACCAGCACACCTGTAAAGGTTGCAATTATACTCATATTAAATATCCAATAAAATACTTCCTGTAGCATAGCTATCACCTTTTATCAATTAGCTTACGAAGCTCTACAACTTCTTCTTCCGACAACGGTTCATCCTCCAATAGTGCTGAGAATAAGGCTTTTCTAGAGCCACCAAACACTTTCTTTACTAATGATTTTGCTTCTCCCTTTTGCACCTTTTCCCTTGATATAAGTGGAGTGCAAATAAAACCAGGGTCTTCTCTGTTAATAAATCCTTTCGCTTCCAGCTTTTTAATTACCGTATAAGTTGTATTCTTATTCCACCCTATTGTATCGGCTGCAATTAAGCTAATCTCCTTTGCGGAAATCGGGCTCTTCTCCCACACAATTTCCATTACTTTAACTTCACTGTCAAACAATTTTTCTTGCATGGTACTCCTCCTTTCTGAGCATTTTCTTGCATAATTAATTTTTTCTTCATCTAGACTATTTCTATAGTCCATACTATCACAATAGTCCAACATTGTCAAATGATTATTTATCGGCATCCCCTACATATTCTGATACATATTAATTCTCGGAATTCAAAAAAATTCCTCAGAACTTACATTCTGAGGAATCTATGGTTATCAGATTCTTTCCGGTAAGCGTTCCCCTTCCCGAAACAAACTCATCTCCATCTGTATCGGTGCAGGGTTTAACCTAGAGGAAACCAACGAAACACTAAGGGTAGCAGAGTTCTCTCCTTTGTTTCCAAAACTCAAACGAGATTCCATAATAATCTTTGGAATTCAAAATAATCAATCTATAAAAGTCATTAATGAAACTTTGTTTGACCATCAGCTGTCGCCATTATAAAAGAAGCATACTTATTACTTATAAATCCCACTCTAATGTATGTCACAGTACATCTTAGAGTGGGATTGTTGTTTGCTCATCAATTCATTTCATTCATTTTATTCAAAACAATATTTATTTCAAGATTAGATAAGTCTCTTCCCGCCAATCGCATTGAAGAAATCTCAAAAGAATTATCAATATCCAATTCAAAAATGGTTTCAAATTTTTCACCCCTTAACAAGTTTCATTCTTTTGTATATGTATGCTTGTGTTAAGAATAAAAATACCATAGTTAGCTTATCTGCATCATACCCTGCTTTTTTTATAGTAATTAGAGTAAACTCCCTTCCAGCCCTCCCAAAACCTAGTTGACATACTAACATTATATTCTATACACATCTGGTATTCAAGAATTCTGAGCCCAAAAATATCGTTATTTCCTGTCACGTTTTGAATATTTCAAGGGTATGTATTATTAGAGATATAATTTACATCTAACTCTTAGCAACTTGACATACACGTATTTAACACGTATACTCAAAGGAGAACATATGAAAAGAAAAATTTTAATAAAAATGCTTCATAATAAAGGTTGGTGGTTTCTAAAGCATGGTGGCAATCATGACATATACACCAACGGCACAGAAATCGAACCTATACCACGCCATAAAGAAATTAGCGAAAACCTGGCGAAGGCTATCATTAAAAGAAGAAATTTATAACGGAGGAAATGCAATGAGAAAAGCATATAAAATAATACTAACACCTGACGCATACGGCTACTTTGTTTCTGTTCCAGACTTCAACTGCAATACCCAAGGCAAAGACATTGCTGATGCTCTATATATGGCACGAGATGTTATAGGTGCTATGGGAATGTCTCTACATGATATGGGAAAGGATATTCCAGAGCCAGACAGTACTTCTTTTGAAATGCAATCCGGCGATATTCTAACTTATGTGGATGTTGATTTTAATGAATACCGCAAGAAATTAGCAACTAAAAGAATAAAGAAAACACTCACCATACCAAGCTGGCTTAATGAGAAAGCAGAAGCAGAAAACATTAATTTTTCTCGCTTATTAGAAGAAGCCCTGATAAATAAGTTAAATGTTTAATGATAGGGACGCTTTGATTTGCTACTTGTAATCATAGTTGGGCTGATATTAGTGTTGTAAAAAAGATTAGAACAAAGATTGACCGGCAGTTTACGGTCAACTTATATATTTTCGATAATTTAACTGTAAAATTTCTTACATTTTACGGTCGACTTGCATTCTTCCAATAATTCGACCGTAAGTTTTCTTATACTTTACGGTCGAATTACATGCTTCTAACAGTTCCACCGTAACATATAAAGTATTATTACGTTCAAAAACTGCAAGTTCCAAATAAACACCGTAAACACTCTTTCTTTTATACGGTCAACACAATTAAGTTATATAAAACAACCGTAATCAGCTCTATACTATATGATTCAGACGCATCCCCTACATACCGAATAAGTAAAATAAACCCCACCATACCCTTTTTAAACACACTCACCACATCTTTTCAAGCACATTTCTCCCACCACATAGCGAACAAACAAAACAACCCCCCCTCTCCTTTTCAGGCGCAATCCTACACAATATTCGTATATCGTGGTGCTTTCGCCCCACTTACATACTCATATTGTATCGTGTCAAAAAGTCATATGCCCACATATGCAAGCATATGTGGGCAATGAATGTTTTGATACTTGAATTTTATATATTCTTCTGCTTTGTATAGTTAGGTAATAACTTTGGAGATACTTCCTCAGTCTCAATACCTGCTGCCTTAATTTCAGCCTCAAATGCATCAACATGCTTTAATGTAAGCTTACCTACATTAGCTTCCTTAGCTGCTGCAGCTGCGCTGATACCTGCACCACGACCAAATACAATGATGTCAAGTAATGAGTTACCCATAAGACGGTTTCTACCATGAATTCCTCCAACTGCCTCACCGGCTACGAAGAGGTTCTTCACATTAGTTGTCATTCCGTCTGGTGTAATATCAAGACCACCATTCTGGTAATGAAGTGTTGGGTATACTAAGATAGGCTCTTTACGGATATCGATTCCGTATTTAGCGAACATACGCATCATAGCTGGGATACGTTTTTCGATAGTTCCTTCTCCACCAATCTTTTCAATCATTGGAGTATCAAGCCATACACCCTGACCATTGCCAGTGTCTACACCGTTCTCTCTTGTGCTGCACTCTCTGATGATAGAAGCTGCTGCAACATCACGAGTCTCAAGTGGATGCATGAATACTTCACCCTTTGAGTTAACTAACTTTGCACCAAGTGAACGAACCTTCTCAGTAACTAATGCACCGAAAATCTGCTCTGGGTATGCAGCACCTGTTGGATGGTACTGTAAAGTCTCAGCATAAAGAAGCTTAGCACCTGCTCTGTAACCAAGTACAAGACCATCTGCTGTTGCACCATAGTGGTTAGAAGTTGGGAAGCCCTGATAATGCATTCTACCTGCACCACCTGTTGCAATAATTACAGTCTTAGCTTTCGCAACAAGTAAATCCTTAGTCTCCATGTTCATAAGAACAGCACCTGCTGCGTTACCATTTTCATCAAGAATTAATTCAATTGCTGAAGTAAAGTCAACGATTGGAATCTGGCGGTTCATAACCTCATCACGAAGAGTTCTCATGATTTCTGCACCAGAATAGTCCTTAGCTGCATGCATACGCTTACGAGATGTACCACCACCATGAGTAGTAACCATTGTTCCGTCTTCTTCTTTATCAAATTCAACACCTAAATTACTTAACCACTGGATTGCCTCTGGAGCATCACACACAAGCTTAGAAAGTAACTCTCTCTTAGCTGCGAAATGTCCGCCACCAAATGCATCTACGAAGTGAATTGCTGGTGAATCATTAGGCTTATCTGCTGCCTGAATTCCACCCTCAGCCATCATTGTGTTAGCATCACCAACACGAAGTTTTGTAACTATCATTACATTAGCTCCTGCCTCGTGAGCTTCGATAGCTGCTGAAGTACCGGCACCGCCACCACCGATAATAAGTACATCAACATCATAATCTGGATTCTCTAAATCCACGCTATCTGATGAAATACGGCTGTGAGCCTGTAAAGTCTGTGCTAACTCTGTAGGCACCTTTTCACCTTTGTTAGGTCCTATTTTAAGTTCAGCAAACTCATCCTTCTTATAGTCTGGATGATATGCTGCTAATAAATCCTCTTTCTGCTGTGCAGTCATACGGGCAGGCTCAAGAGCTATGTTGTTATCTCTTGCTGCTTCTACTGCTGCAAGGGATGCTTTAAATTCCTCTGAATACATACTAATCTCCATTCCGCAGGCAATTTTTTTGCCGAAGGAATCGCGAGCTGAATTTCAGATTCAGCTCTGCGATAAATCCTATTTGTGATGCCTGCGTCACAAATAGGTGTGTGAAAAATCATCATATCAATGTGATTTTTCACACTGTCTCCTTTCCTTATTTCTCGATTTCACGGTTATTATAAAGTTCTTTGATTTCTTCTACTGGCTTTTGCATTAATGCTTCAATTAAGTCATTAAATGTTCCGTCTTTAATTTCCTGAACACGGTCTTCTAAGTGACCACATCCTGGAGCAAGATACTTACCGTTAATTCTACGAGCAAGCATAGCAACCTGTGGATGAGAGATTCCTGCAGGACAACGAGATGAACATACGCCACACATTACACAGTCAAATGACTCTTCTGCACATTTCTCAAAATCACCACGCTGTGCATATGCAATATACTGCATTACATTAAGTTCCTGAGTACATGCCTTAGTACAAGCATTACATCCGATACAAGCATAAATCTCAGGGTAAAGCTGCATCATAACAGCCTCTGTAGGTTTAATTTTCTCCATATCATAAACCTGTTTAACAAGTGGGAAGAATGGTAATGTAGCGATGTACATATTATCTTCAACCTTTGTCTGGCAAGCAAGACATGCCTTTAATTCTCTATCACCTTTAATACGATAGATTGTTGCACAGGCACCACAGAAACCATTACGGCATCCGCAACCTCTAACAAGCTGATAACCAGCATATTCCATTGCGCTCATAATAGTAAGATTCTCTGGTACCTCATATTTCTTTCCAAAAAGGAAAATGTTAACCATATTACTCATAGTGTTCCTCCATTTCGAAACTATTTGCTTTAGGAATTATTCCTAGTACTCATCCGGCAACTCATCAAGCTCATCAAAGCGGAATACCGGACCATCTTTACAAATATATTTTGAACCAACATTACATCTTCCACATTTACCAACTCCACATTTCATACGCATCTCAAGAGTTGTATAAATCTGTGATTTTTCAAATCCAAGGTCGCATAAACCATCAAGTGTGAACTTAATCATAATTGGTGGTCCGCAAAGGATTACAGTCTTATCTGTGTCAAATCCAAGTTCCTTAACATAGTTAGGAACAAATCCAACATGACCATCCCAGCCTTCCTGTGGATTATCTATTGTAAGATGAACATCTACATTAGCGTCTTTAGTCCATTCATCTACAATCTCTTTATAATCTAGTAAATCGTTTTTACTACGAGAACCGTATACAATGTCAATCTTGCCATAGCGGTCGCTGTAGTGACGGCAATAGTTAATTACTGAACGAAGTGGAGCAAGACCAACACCACCTGCGATGAATAAAAGGTTCTTTCCTGCAAATTCATCGTCAACAGGGAATGGAGTTCCATATGGTCCACGAATTGTTATCTGCTGACCAACCTCTGCCTGATGAAGCCAATCTGTAACGCAACCACATTTCTTAATGGAAAATTCCATAAATTCTGTATTGGTAGGTGATGATGTAATTGAGAACATAGCCTCACCTACACCAGGTACAGAAAGCATTGCACACTGTCCCGGTCTATGGTCAAATGGCTTCACACCATCAGGTGTTACCACTCTGAAAGTCTTTATATCAGGTGTGTCAATACGAACATCTGTAATCACGCCTATCTTAGGGATTAAAGTTTCTGATACATTACTCATTATCCTTACCTCCTAGTGACTTCATTACTTTAACGATATTCATAGATATCGGACATTTAGCAAGACATCTTCCACATCCTACGCATCCATATATTCCATCGTTTCTTTCAGGATAGTACACAAGTTTGTGCATAAATCTTTGACGGAAGCGTTCAAGCTGAGATAAACGCGGCTGGCCTGCTGACATCTGAGTAAAATCAGAATACATACATGAATCCCAGCAACGGAATCTTACTACGCCCTTACCTGCGTTAAATTCCTTTATGTCATAGCACTGACATGTTGGACACACGAAAGTACATGTTCCGCATCCAAGACAACTTTCGGATAAATCCTTCCATTTATCTGAATCAAATAATTCCATAGTCTTTCCTGCGCCAAAGTCTTCAGTTGATAAGTTAGCCAAAGGCAACTTATCCATAATCTTTTTAATCTTAGCCTTTTCCTCTTCCACTGCTGCTTCGTCGCAATCTGTAAGACCTTCAACCTTTTTAAGAAGTTCTTCACCCTTATCAGTGTTGCTTTGCCAGTATACAGCCTCTTTAGTTCTCCATACAGTAACATCTCCTGCCGGATTAGATGCATCTATACCAAATGCTCCACAAAAGCAAGTCTCTGAAGGTCTTCCACATGCAACAGAGATAATTATTCCATGCTCTCTGCGTGCCTTATAGAAACTGTCTATTGGCTCCACTAAGAATACTCTGTCTAAAATATCGAAACTTCTTACATCACATCCACGAACGCCAAAGATAACAAAATCATCTTTATCGCTTCTGATATCTATAATCTCAATATTCTTTCCCTCAGTCTTAAACTCCATAAGGTTTTCTGTCTGTGGGAAGAAAAAGTCTTTAGCACTTCTTTCTGTATTAAGGGCATTACTCCATTCTTTCCCCTCTGCCCACTCTTCAAAACGAGCCTTTCCATCTGTTCCGTCAACAGGAAGATAAACCTTTGCTGCTTTGTTAATCTGTGCTAATACACTATTAATATCTTCAACTAAACATTTACGCATTGTTATCCCTCCTGTCAAATACTTCACCAGGCTCTAAATCTTCTAAAGTATAATCTACAAGTGGTGCTCTAAGACCAACCTCAGCACCCGCCTGATATTCACCATAGAATTCATTAATATCCTTAATAAACTTACGATTAAGCAAATGAAGTGGAATGTTTTGTGGACATACTCTTGAGCACTCTCCACAGTCTGTACAACGTCCTGCCACATGGAAGGCACGAATGATATGGAACATCTTCTCTTCAAAGCTGTTAGATGCTGCTTTGTTTTCTACTCCTGAATTTGGATTGTCAAACACGCACTTTTCACAAGTACATGCAGGACATACATCACGGCAGGCATTACAACGAATACACTTTGAAAGTTCATTCTGCCAGAAAGCAAATCTTTCCTCCGGAGTCATTTTCTCAAGTCTTTCAACTTCATCAAAACGCTCGCTTGCAATAACTTCTCCTTCTTCTCCAAGAAGTTCATCATATGCTACATGTCTTTTACTCTTACAATTCACACAACGCTCTGCAAGAACATCCTTGCAAGTAACCTTTACAGGCGCGTCCTCATAGATTGTTGTAACAACAAGGTCGTCTCCGTTGCTTTCAATCTTTGAAATACCGTCTCCCACAACTTCCTTAACCTTATTTATATCAGCCATTCCTTCACATGGAATACCAACTGCATATACCTTTTCTCTGTCAAATCTATGCTCAGTAAGAAGTTGATTAAAGCTGTAGGTATCACAAGGCTTTAAGAAAACAAGTATCTTTCCTTCGCTTTTACAAGTCTTTGACACGAGATATTTTGAGAAGTTTGCTCCACAAAAATCATTCCATACAAAATCTTTTTTGAGTTCATCTGCACTTTCAAAAACTGCAGGAGTGATATCATAGTCAAACTCGCCCTTTTTCCATCCAAGTACAGATGTTACTGTACCATTTTCAAGCAGAGAAACTGCTTTTTCAACTAAACTTTCTAAAGTTATCTTTTGCATCGCAGATCCTCCAATCTCTTATTCTCACCAAGGGATGCAACCTTTTCCACGAAATCATTCATTGTAGTTGCAAACTTAGCACCTTCTGCTGCTGATACCCATTCTACACGAGTACGTTCTCTCTCGATTCCTAAGAAATCAAGCATTGAGAACAGAAGTGCCATTCTACGGCGTGTATAGTAATTACCTGAAGTATAGTGACAGTCTCCCGGATGACATCCGCAGATTATTACACCATCTGCTCCACGCTGGAAAGCACGGAGTATAAACATTGGATTAACTCTACAAGAACATGGGACACGGATAATCTTTACTTCAGCCGGATAATTAAGTCTATTATTACCTGCAAGGTCTGCACCGGCATATGAACACCAGTTACAGCAAAATGCTACTATTAAAGGCTTATATTCTTTTATTTGCATATTGCATCCACCTCCGCAATTATTTGATTGCTTGCAAATCCACGAAGGTCCATAGCACCTGATGGACAAGCAACTGTACAAGCACCACAACCCTGACATACTGCAGGATTAACCTGTGCCACTCTACGAACCTTAGTAGTTCTGTCTGGCATACGGAATTCCTTGTCTACATAAGTAATTGCTCCGTATGGACATACTCTTTCACAAGAAGAACATCCGTTACACATATTCTCATCAGAACTTGCAATACATGGATTACCTGTAAGTTTATCCTTAGCAAGAAGTCCTATAACCTTAGATGCTGCAGCACCTGCCTGAGATACGGTCTCTGGAATATCCTTAGGTCCCTGACATGCACCTGATAAGAATACACCTGCTGTTGGACTTTCTACAGGACGAAGCTTTGGATGCGCTTCTGTAAAGAAATCATTAGTATCCATACTTGCTGTAAGCATTGTAGCAAGTGGACGAGCTGATTTATCAGGCTCAATAGCTGCTGCTAAAACTACAAGGTCAGCATCTATATTAAGTTGTTTGTTATTAAGTAAGTCTGATGCCTGAACTTTAAGTTTCTTTCCTTCAGGAGACACCTTACCAACCATACCCTTAACATACTTAACACCATATTCTTCAACTGCTCTACGGTAGAACTCGTCGAAATTTTTACCTGGTGTACGAACATCAATATAGAATACATAAGTCTCTATATCCGGATATTTATCTCTAACTAACATTGCATGCTTTGCAGTATACATACAACAAATCTTTGAACAGTACTCTTTACCTTTTTCTGCACAGTTCTCACAACGCGAACCAACACACTGTACGAACACTATTGTATGTGGATGCTCTCCGTCAGAAGGTCTTACAAGCTTACCTGCTGTAGGGCCTGCTGCATTAGTAAGACGTTCGAATTCTAATGAAGTAATAACATCTTTCGACTGACTGTAAGCAAACTCATCAAACTTATCCATACTAATTGGATTAAAGCCTGTTGCAACAACAATTGCACCATACTTCTCTTCGATTATTTCATCTTTCTGAGTATAATCAATTGCACCTGCAGTACATACTCTTGCGCAAAGACCACATTTACCATTCTTAAGCATATTACATGCATTAGGGTCTATTGTTGCCACCTTTGGCACTGCCTGTGCAAATGGAATATAAATTGCTGGTCTGTTGTCCATGCCAAGATTAAATTCGTTAGGAACCTTCTTCATTGGACATTTTTCAACGCAGGCTCCACAGCCTGTACATAAATCTTCTTTTACGTAACGGGCTCTCTTCTTAATCTTTACATCAAAATTACCTACGAAGCCTGATACTTCCTCAACCTCACTGTATGAGAAAATACGAATCTTATCATTCTGGGCAACGTCAACCATCTTAGGAGTAAGAATACAAGCCGCACAGTCAAGAGTAGGGAATGTCTTATCAAGTTGTGCCATCTTACCACCAATTGTTGGTTTTGTTTCAACTATATCTACAGGGAAACCTGCATCTGCAATATCAAGCGCTGTCTGAATACCTGCGATACCACCACCGATAACTAAAGCTCTCTTTGTTACTGGCGACTCTCCTGGAGTTAATGGAGTATTCAAATTAACCTTTGCAACCGCTGCCTTTCCAAGAATAATTGCTTTCTCTGTACCTGTTGGGATATCCTTATGAACCCATGAACACTGCTCACGAATGTTTGCAATCTCTACCATATATGGGTTAAGTCCCGCTGCAGCTGCTGTCTTACGGAATGTAGCCTCATGCATACGTGGTGAACAAGAACATACTACGATTCCTGTTAAATTATGCTCTGCAACTGCTTCTTTAATCATATCCTGTCCCGCTTGGGAACACATGTATTGATAGTCAGTGGAAAAGACTACACCCGGCTCATTTTTAAGTGCCTGGGCAACAGCCTGTACATCTACTGTAGCTGCGATGTTACTTCCACACCAACATACAAAAACACCAATTCTTTGCACTTTGTCTTTTCCTCCTTACTTAGTATATTTTCTAAATGCACTTACAATTGCCTGCTGTGGCATATCGTCGTCTAACATATCTGGAACCATATCAGGTTTAAGATGATTGGCTCCTTGCTGTCTAATTGCTGCAAGTCTTACTGCTTCAACTAACTTTGCAGGTTCAACGCCTCTTGGGCATCTGTCAACACAAGCAAAGCAAGTAAGACATTTATATAGAGAATCAGAAGCCAGTAATGGCTCAATATCTCCGCTCTTTACCATACTTACAAACTGATGTGGATGGTATTCCATCTCGTTATATGCAGGACAAGTTGCTGAACACTTACCACATGCCATACATTTTGATGGATTAACACCACTTCTTAAGATTATCTCATCACGAAGGTTTTGCATCTTATTATTCATTAGAAACCTCCTTTACTCCAAGAGCCTCGGCTAACAATTCTGTGAAATAAATCACTGGAAGTTCAGAGCCGTTCTTAACTAAATTGTATTTGCAAAGTGGACAGGCAGTAACTATCATTTCTGCTCCCGCAATCTGTGCGCACTCAGTTACTCTGTTACTCTTTTTCTTTGCTGACTGAGGGTCTTCCATTGCAATATATCCGCCGCAACATTCATTACGATATGCATACACTACAGGCTCTGCACCAATAGCGCGGATAAAATCTTCCATAATCTGTGGATTCTCAGGGTCATCCATCTGCATAACCTTATTAGGTCTAAGTAACAGACAACCATAGTAAGCACCGATTTTCTTGCCTGTAAGTGGATTAACCACTTTCTCTTTAATCTTGTCAAATCCTACAAGGTCACGAAGCATTTCAAGATAGTGATATACTGTTGCACTTCCATCATATGCATCCTCTCCCATATATCTGTTAACCTTGTCTGCAAACTGTGTATCTTCCATTGCATGATTAGTCTGTTTAATCACGTTATGACAAGCTGAACACACAGTTATCAAAGGCTGATTCTTTGCCTTTGCTTCCTTGAGGGCACGCACTGAAGAAAGCTTTGTAGCTACTTCGTCCTTAGATGTTGTAAACACACCACCACAGCACTGCCACTCTTCAATTTCTTCTAATGTAACACCTAAAACATCGGCACATTTTCTTGCATAAATATCAAGGTGGGTTGCCTTATTTTTCAGGGTACATCCTGGAAAATAACTTGCTTTCATAGTTTTATCCTTTCATGCCTAAGCAAATTTTATTGATGATAATCATCTTATTTAAACCATCTCTTCTGGATGGAATACTTCGTCAAATCTCTCTGCTGTAAGGAATCCAAGTTCCACACAAGCTTCTTTTAAAGAAATATTATCCTTAAATGCTTTCTTAGCTGTCTTTGCAGCGTTCTCATATCCAATGTATGGATTAAGTGCTGTGACAAGCATAAGTGAGTTGTGAAGATTGTGATGCATCTTTTCCTTATTAGCCTTAATTCCTACTGCACAGTTCTTATTAAATGAAACTATTGCTTCAGCAAGAAGTCTTGCTGACTGAAGGAAGTTATATATTGTAACTGGCATAAATACATTAAGTTCAAAGTTACCCTGCGATGCAGCCATTCCTACTGCTACATCATTACCCATTACCTGAACAGCCACCATTGTAACTGCCTCGCACTGTGTTGGGTTAACTTTACCTGGCATAATTGATGAACCAGGCTCATTCTCTGGAATGAAGATTTCTCCAAGACCATCTCTTGGTCCGCTTGCAAGCCAACGAATATCGTTAGCAATCTTCATCATATCGCAAGCTAAAGCCTTGATTGCTCCGTGAGCAAATACTAATTCATCCTTAGAAGTAAGTGAGTGGAACTTGTTAACTGCTGTAACAAATGGCTTGCCTGTAATGTTGGCAATTTCCTTTGCAACATTCTCTGCAAATCCTGCAGGAGCATTAAGTCCTGTTCCTACCGCAGTTCCACCTAGAGCCAATTCATAAAGAGGCTCTACTGCACGGTTTAATAATTCAACATCCTTTTCAAGACTTGAACGCCATCCGCTTATCTCCTGAGTAAATGTAATAGGTGTTGCATCCTGAAGGTGGGTTCTACCACTCTTTACAATTCCTTCATTCTCGGTCTCTAAACGCTTAAATGTTTCAATGAGTTCTTTAGCTGCTGGAATTAACTTATTCTCCAATGCTATAACAGCAGCAATATGCATTGCTGTTGGGAAGGTATCATTAGATGACTGACTCATATTAACATCATCATTTGGATGCAGAAGTTTCTGTCCAAGTATCTCATTACCGCGATTAGCAATAACTTCGTTAGCATTCATATTAGACTGTGTGCCTGAACCTGTCTGCCATACAACAAGTGGAAAATGAGTATTGAGTACTCCTGACATTACTTCATCACATGCTTTTTTAATTGCACTAAGTTTTTCATCTGTCATCTTTTCCGGCTTAAGACCATTGTTAGCAATGGCAGCAGCCTTCTTTAAAACACCAAACGCATGGATTATTTCCTTTGGCATAGTTTCTATACCTACACCTATTTCAAAATTCTCATGGCTTCTCTGTGTCTGTGCAGCCCAGTATACATCAGCTGGCACCTTAACCTCACCCATAGAATCATGTTCAATACGATATTCCATATTTTTATGTCCTTTCTATTATCAAATTAATATTCATTTTTAATATGAATGTTTTACAAACGCTTTTTAACTGCTTTGCAAACATATCTATAGTGTAACTTAAAGTTTTACACTATTAATTACATTTCTAAGACTGTCCGCACTATATCTCAATGCCTCAAGTTCTCTATCGTTGAGAGGAAGCATTACTTTACTATGAGCACCATCTTTACCTACAACATTTAATAAACTTAAGCAAATATCATCAATTCCGTATTCACCATGTAACATTGTAGAAACTGTCAATGTTGTATCAATACCACTTAATAAACATTTGCAGATGTGACATACCGACATTGATACAGCATAAAATGTAGCTCCCTTTCTCTGTATAACCTTTGCTCCTGACTTACGAACATATTCCTCAACTTCATCCTTATTTAAGTCTGGAAAATCTCGTCTTGTATTTAATAAAGAATTTCTATAATCTTCTACCGGCACATTGGAAATGTTAGCGATAGACCAAGGCACAAATGAAGAATCTCCATGTTCGCCTAATACATAAGCATGAACGTTTTGCTGATTAACAGAGTAATACTCTGAAATTCTAGAACGAAGACGAGCAGTGTCTAATATTGTACCAGAACCTATTATTCTTTGTTCTGGAAGTCCTGAGTATTTACAAAATGCATATGTCAATACATCAACCGGGTTACTTACTATAACATAAGTTGCATCTGGCGCATAACGAATAACCTCTGGAGTAATAGATTTTACTACATTGATATTCACCTGAGCTAAATCAAGTCTTGATTGTCCTTCTTTTCTTGCAATTCCTGATGTAATAACAACAATATCCGAACCTGCTGCATCAGCATAATTACCTGCCTGAACTGTGCATGGATGACCAAATGGTGTACCCTGACGAATATCCAATGCCTCTCCTAATGCTTTGTCTCCATTAATATCAATCATAACAATTTCCGATGCAAGGCCTTCAATCGCTAAAGTATAAGCTATTGTAGAACCTACACTACCTGTACCAATTACTGTAATCTTATTCATGTCAATTCCTTTCTTATTTCATGAGTAATAGTATCTTAGTTTAATTATTCTCTGTTAATTTTTTCACAATGTTTTTTAACAAAGAAACCTTCCCCACACACATGACATTATTTTAACAAACTTTTGTTATCAATTCAACAAAAAAACATAATATTCGCAAATACGGAATTTTGCATAAAAAAAAGTGTGACATCTGTCTTTTATTTGACAAAATCACACTTTTTAATTCTATTAATTCAATAAATATTATTTTTCAAATACTTTTTCTATATCACCGTATCCGTCTGCCTCTAGTTTTTCAACCTGGAATTTGGCATTCTTCTTTAGCGGCTGAACTGTTACTGTCCATCCTTCTTTTCTAAGAGCCGCTGCTTTTTCGAAAACTTCAGTCATTGTCTGAACACAAACTTTCTTATCTATAAGGAAAGCCTTCTTATTCTTGTTATCAATAAACTTTTCAGCCTCGAAATCTTTTAATATAGTAATAATTCTTTCAAATCCAATGGAAAAACCACATGCAGGAACCTTCTGATTGCTGAATTTTCCTATCATTTCATCATATCTTCCACCACCGGCAACTGAAAAATTATAATTATCCAAAGTTATTTCAAATATAGTTCCTGTATAGTAAGACATTCCTCTAACCAAAGTAGGGTCAAACACCAACTTAACACCTTTATCTGTCATCGTTCTAACGCAGGAAATAATCGTGTCAACATCTTCCACTATCTTATCATTAATATAATCTTGATTTAAGAAATTGCAGAATTCTTTAGCATTCACACCTTGACTATATCTATCAAATATCTCTACATATTTATTAACACTGGTTTCGTCAAAGCCCTCTTTAAGAAGCGCCTCTTTTACGCCTTCCACTCCAATCTTATCTAGTTTATCAAGAATTATATAAACTAAATCCTGACTATCTTCAGGAAATCCTGCATACAAAGTCATTGCTTTTAGAATTCTTCTGTCATTAATGTGAACCGTAAAATCCTTAATATTCACCTGAGATAAAATCTTGTAAAGTGCCGTAGATGTAGCCCCAATCAATTCTATCTCTGCTAGTATTGAGTCATCTCCTAATATATCTATATCGCACTGGGTAAACTGACGAAATCTTCCCTTTTGTGGCTTGTCTGCTCTCCATACATTGCCAATTTGTAACGCCTTAAAAGGTGATGGTAAGTTATTGCTATTGTTAGCATAATATCTGGATAACGGAACCGTAAGGTCGTATCTAAGACCATTGTCCGCTAATTCTCCATTCTCCTTTTCTAATGCCCTTGCAAGGTCAGCTCCTCTTTTCATAACTTTAAAGATGAGTTTTTCATTCTCTCCGCCCTGATTGCTTGTCAGATTCTCTATGTGTTCCATTGCCGGAGTCTCAATCTGGGCAAATCCATAACTTGCGTATATTTCTTTAATCATAGATAATGTATATTCTCTAAGTCTCATATCTGCAGGGAGAAAATCATTCATTCCCTTTACCGGTGTTGCAATAAATTTCATCTTTCAATACCTTTCATATTTATTCTATCATTTCCTTTAATACTTCAATTCCTTTTTCCAATTGAGTATCAATTCCATCATTATAATACTTATCCCCGTCAAAGTCCACTTCAAAATCTGGTTCAATACCTTTTCCGTGAATATAGTGTCCATCTGGAGTATAATACTTCGCAGTTGTAAGTTTAATTGCAGAACCATCTTTCATTGCTACCAAAGACTGTACAATACCTTTTCCAAATGTTGTTTTTCCCACTAGTTTACCGGCATCCCTGTCCTTAATAGCCCCCGCTAAAACCTCTGAGGCACTGGCACTGTTTTTATCAATCAATACAACTATTGGTAATTCTATACTTTCATCGTCTGTAGACTCTACTTTATCAACTAAATTACCATGCTTATCTTCCGTATACATAACTAATCCCTTTGGAAGTATACGATCAGCAATACCAGATACAGATGAAAGCACTCCTCCCGGATTACCTCTAAGGTCAATTATTAACCCCTTCATGTTCTCCTTTTCTAAAGCAGTTATGGCTTTGTTAAACTGTTTTACTGTGTTAATTTCAAAACCTGAAATCTTTACATACCCTATTCCATCTTCCAACATTTCGTGGGTAGCACTTATAATTTCAACACTCTCCCTCTTTAAGGTGATTTCTTTTTCTTCGCCTTCCTTTGTCCTAATCTTTACAGTTACACTAGTACCTTCCTCACCGCGCATAAGTGTCACTGCTTCCTCTGATTTAAGTCCTTTTAACGAAACCCCGTCAATCTCCAAAAAAACATCGCCTATTTTTAATCCTGCCTCTTCGCTTGGACTACCGCTAGTTACAGATTCTATCTCCAATTCACCGTCACTGTTTGTTCTTACAATACTACCGATTCCGGAATACACACCTTCTGTTTCTTCCATCAAATCATCATATGTTTCTCCTGGTAAATATATAGAATACACATCTCCAAGACTTGCCACCATTCCTGCATATATTCCCTCTATCATCCTCTTATCATCAACATCCTCCAAATAATACTCCGATAACACAGAAGCAATGTACTCTATTTTGGCAGAAATATTCCCCATATCCTTGGAAATATTCTCATTAGTCTGCGGATAATCATATTTTGTAGCATCTGCATCAATAAACGCTATTCTTTTATCTCCTATAAGCATCACAAGTATAAGCACAATCATCACCACAGTCGCCAACATAACCATTCCAGTATAAAGTCCGGAAAAAAAACTTTCTCTGCTGCCCGGCTTGTCATCTTCACTCAGTGTCTTTTTAAGTTGCTTCTCCTTTTCCTGCTGCTCCACAATCTCTTCTGTTTTCTCAATCTCTTTAATAATTTCCTCTAATTCTTCAATATCTTGTGCATTATTCGAGGAATTTGTTTCTAACATTTCTTTATTCATATACTTTCTCCATAACCAACGGTTTTGCTTTATGGAGAAACATATTTAAGCGGATCCTTATATTCTCCATTAATATTAATTCTAAAATCCAAATGTGGTCCTGTAGAATAACCTGTACTACCAACTAACGCAATAACTTCTCCCTGTTTAACACTTTGCCCCGATTCCACTAATATGGCAGAGCAATGGAAGTAGTATGTAAACACCCCATCTCCATGATAAACAACAACCGAGTTACCAGAAGCTCTACTCACATAAACAGATGTAACAACACCACTCTTTGTTGCAACTATTCTTGAACCAGATGGAGCGCCAACATCAATACCTTGATGATAACTACTTGCCCCTGCTGTAGGTGGTTTTCTATATCCAAATACCGATGTTATCCTTGAACTGTCAGGACATGGCCACAAGTAATCCTCTTTAACAGTGCTTCCTGACTGAGAAGAATCATTGTTTTCCTCTTTATTATCAGTTTCTTCTTTTTTATCATCGTTATCTGTTTCTTCTTTATTACCATCGCCTGAATTATTGGCATTTTGTTCTTGCTTTTTCTTTTCCTCTTCTTCTTGACGCTTTTTCTCTTCTTCCTCTTTACGTTTTCTTTCTTCCTCTTCCTTACGCTTTCTTTCTTCCTCTTCTTTACGTTTTCTTTCTTCTTCAAGAATTCTTTGTCTTTCTTCTTCTAACAGTCGTTCTAAGTTCTCTTCTTCCTGTTGTTTAAGACTTACATATTCCTTAAGTTGTGCCTCATTATTTGAAATCTTCTTTTCGTATGCTAATATCTCTTTTTCCTTATCACCAACAAGTTTTTCCACGGTTTCCTTCTCAAGTTTAACCTGTGCTTGTTTATCGTTTAATGTTGTCAACTGGTTTTCTAGTTGTGCCTTCTTAACTATAACCTTATCCTTTGCTTTCTGATATCCTTTTAAAATATTCCTATCGTATTCTGAAATCTTTTCTACATATTCTACATTATTAATTAACTCAACAAGACTCTCTGAACCAAGGATTATCTCAATATAGTTATCATTTCCATTCTCATATGTATACTGTATGCGCTTAACCATTGCTTCATACTGCGCATCCTCTTCCGCCTGAGCCTTCTCTATCTCAATCTTAGTACTTTCAATATCCTTTTCACATTGAGATATCTCTTTGGAAAGTTTATTAATCTCTTGGGATAACTGACTCACCTGCACATCAAGTTTTTCTACATATTTTTCAATATTTCCTTTTTCTTTTTCAAGTTCAGCAAGGATTTTTTTAGCCTCTTCTTCCTTCTTCTCCAATTCGCTAATCTTTTCTTCCGAATCCTTAATATCATCGGCCTTTGAATGATATCCGCCATAACTCAATAGAAAACTACAACACAAAGTCAAAACAGTAGTTGTTATTAGCATTTTCTTAAATCCAAACTTAACTTTCGTCTTGTTTATCATTATATCTCTCCTTTTTAGTATCTTCTAATCTTCTTTCTCAGAGTTACCATAGTTCCTATTGCTCCTATTCCCACTCCTATTGCAAGCATTATAGGTACCATTTTACCGAATACCTCGCCAACAGGGAGGAATTCAAGTTTGCCTCCAAGCGTATTCCCTAACTTTTCCGCTACAAATCCCTCAATCCTACCATATATTGGATACAATATCCCTATAGGTACCAGTGCGCCCAAAAATCCTATTAAGATCCCCTCTACTAAAAACGGTGCTCTAATAAAAAAGTCTGTAGCACCAATATTTTTCATTATCTCAATCTCGCCTGCCCTTACTGAAATTCCGGTAGATATTGTATTGCTAATTAAAAATGTAGCAATTCCAATAAGCAAGACAATTATGGCAGTACATACATATCCCACCGCGCTATTAAACACCGAAAAGTTCTTTGCCACATTCTCATTATTCTTAACAGTACGTACACCTTCCAATCTCTCTATATAAGAAACCAAAGACTCCTGCATATCTACATCATTTAAGTACACTGTATATGAATCATACTCTTCTAGAGGATTAACATCCTTAAATGTTTCAGAAAACTCTTCTCCCTGATTATTGTTTTCTTTATATATCTCCAAAGCCTCTTCCGGCGAAATATATACTACTTCCGCTACTTCAGCCCTTGATTCTATCTGAGTCTTAATATTAGCAACTACTTCATCAGATGCTCCCGGTTCAAAAAAAACTGAAACAGCCACTTCTGTCTGAAGTCTGTCAACTATATGAGACAAGTTCTCTGTAATAAAGAAGAAGAAACCAAACAAAATCAGACTTGCAGTAATTGTGCCTATTGCAGCCAAGGAAAAAAGTCTGTTACGATAGATACTCTTTACACCCTGTTTTCCACTATACACTAATGTTCTAAGTTTCATTTTCGTAACCACCTTTTCTTACATCACTAACAAGATGACCATTTTCCATCTTAATTACTCTTTTTTGCATTACATTCACAATCTCTTCATTATGAGTAACAACTATAACCGTTGTTCCCCTTTTGTTAATCTCTCCTAAAAGCGTCATTATCTCCCATGAATTCTTAGGGTCTAAATTACCTGTAGGTTCATCAGCAAGTAAAATCATAGGATTATTAACCAAAGCTCTTGCCACTGCAACTCTTTGTTTTTCACCACCTGATAATTCATTAGGAAGAGAATTATACTTATCAGATAGTCCTACCACAGACAGAACCGCTGGAACGTTTCTATTAATCTCTCTCGCTGATTTTTCTATAACTCGCTGAGCAAAGGCAACATTTTCAAAAACATTCCTATCATTTAGTAATTTAAAATCTTGGAACACTACTCCGATTTTTCTTCTAAGTTTAGGAATACTTGTTCTGTGCATTCTTGAAAGTTCTCTACCATTAACATATATCTTACCTTTAGTAGGAGATATTGCTCTCAGTAGTAGCTTAATAAGGGTGGATTTGCCCGAACCACTCTTTCCAACGATAAAGACAAATTCACCCTTTTTTATGCTAAAACTCACATCTTTAATTGCATCAACATCTTTTTGATATGCCTTTGAAACCCCCTCTAATTCTATTATCGGAGGCTCCTCTTCGCGAAACTGGTTTAAAATATCATTGTATTCGCTCATCAATAAGACATCCTTTCCTTGCATTATATTTAGTAATCAAGGTTTTCCATATACTTCATATACTTAACAACCATTAAAGCAATCTTAAAGGTTATTGCATCTTCAAAAACTCTAAGATCTAAATTGGTGCTCTTTTGCAACTTATCAAGTCTATACACCAAAGTATTTCTATGAATATAAAGTTGTCTTGAAGTTTCTGAAACATTCAAACTGTTCTCGAAAAACTTATTAATGGTTGTAAGAGTTTCTTCATCAAATTCGTCTGGTGACTTGCCTTCAAATATCTCTTTAATAAACATCTTGCAAAGTGGCATTGGAAGTTGATATATAAGTCTTCCAATTCCAAGGCTTCCATATGCAACAACATTTCTATTATTATAGAAAATCTTACCTACATCCAAAGCCATCTTCGCTTCTTTATACGACCTCGACACATCCTTAATCTCGTTAACAATGGTTCCATATGCAACATGCACTTTAGCCATAGCCTCAGAATTAATCATATCGAGAATTGTTCTTGCTGTTTTGCCCATATCTTCATATGTCTCATTAGGTTTAACTTCCTTAACAAGAATAATATTCTTTTCATCAACAGCTGTCACAAAATCCTTTGTCTTAGCAGAAAACAAACTTCTAATAGTTTCAAGTGCATTAGTATCTTTATCATTCTTAGTTTCTACAATAAATACAACTCTTCTTACATCTGTATCAATATGTAGTTTCTTTGCTCTGTTATAAATATCAACCAATAAAAGATTATCAAGAAGGAGATTCTTAATAAAGTTATCCTTATCGTACCTTTCCTTATATGCCACAAGTAAATTCTGTATATGGAATGCAGCCATCTTGCCTATCATATAGACATCTTCACTGTCTCCCTTAACAAGAACAACATATTCAAGTTGATTCTCATCAAATACCTTAAAAAACTGATATCCCTGCAACGCCTGACTATCTGCCGGAGAATCTACGAAAGATAAAACTGCACTTTCGTATTCTTCAGGGTTATTGAATGTGCTAGCCTGTGCCTTACCTTCCACATCCATCACGCATATATCAACTCTTGTAATGACCTGTAAACCTTCTATTGTATTTTGTAGTATCTGATTCGATATCATCTATGCCACTCCTTTTTTGGTAAAATACCCATTAATACTTAAATTTTATCACGATTTTTGGTAAAAGTAAACCACAAGATTTTAGATTAATGCTTACTAAATAATAACACAAAATCCGGCGAAACTCGCCGGACTTTGATTGTATATATTCAACTTTTGATTAGTTACAAATAACTTCTTCAGTTTCCTTATCAAATAAGTGCATCTTAGATAAGTCAAGAGCAACCTTAATGTTATCTCCAGGTCTTGCAGTTGTACGAGGGTTAACTCTTGCAGTGATTTCAAACTGGTCGATTGAGAAGTATAAGAATACTTCTGCACCAAGCATTTCGTAAACTCTGATAGTTGCATCAACGATTGTATCTGGGTTCTGGTTAAGGAAGATTTCTTCATCATGGATATCTTCTGGACGAATACCAAGGATAACAGTCTTTCCTTCATATCCTCCGTCTACAAGAATCTTGCCCTTCTTATCTGGAACCTTAACTGAGTGAGAACCAAACATAAGAACAACATCTTCTCCAGACTTAACAACCTTACACTCGATAAAGTTCATCTGAGGTGATCCGATGAATCCTGCAACGAATAAGTTGTTTGGCTTAGAGTATAATCTGTCTGGTGAGTCAACCTGCTGGATAACACCATCCTTCATAACAACGATTCTAGTACCAAGAGTCATAGCCTCTGTCTGGTCATGTGTAACGTAGATAATTGTAGTTTCAAGTCTCTGATGAAGTTTTGAAATCTCAATTCTCATCTGTACTCTAAGCTTTGCATCAAGGTTTGAAAGAGGCTCATCCATAAGGAATACCTTAGGATCACGAACGATAGCACGACCCATGGCAACACGCTGTCTCTGACCACCTGATAAAGCCTTTGGCTTACGGTTAAGAAGGTGCTCGATATCAAGAATCTTAGCAGCTTCATGAACTAACTTATCAATCTTATCCTTTGGAGTCTTTCTTAATTTAAGACCAAATGCCATATTCTCATATACTGTCATATGTGGATATAATGCGTAGTTCTGGAATACCATTGCGATATCTCTATCCTTTGGTTCTACGTCATTAACCATCTTATCTCCGATCCATAACTCGCCTGAAGTGATATCTTCAAGACCTGCGATCATACGAAGTGTAGTAGACTTACCACATCCTGATGGTCCTACGAAGATAACGAATTCTTTGTCTTCAATCTCAAGGTTGAAGTCTCTAACAGCAACGAAACCGTTAGAATATGTTTTCTGAATGTTCTTTAATGATAAACTAGCCATTAAAAATCCTCCCGTAAATAATATAATTTTTTAAATATCTTCTGATATTATTAGTCAAATGAACATATATCATAGCCATTTACATTAAACATATGATACACCAAATAAATAATTAATACCATATCGCAAATGAACAAATAAAATTTTTGCCTTTTGTCTATTTTGTATATCAAATTTAGAAACATTCTAATTTATAGTTAATTTCACTATATTTCTAAGGTTTTACTGTAATTTTTTAATAAAACCCTCTCCTTTTACCTCTCTGACATTGCAAATTATAACAAAAGCAGACTCATCAATTTGGTTAATTTTTCTTTTTAATGCAGGTAATTCCCTTGTAAAAACAACACAAACCAACATATTTTTATCATTTTTTGTGTACATTCCCTTAATTTTTATGTTACTTACCCCTCTTTCCATGTTTTTCATAATGTCAGAAGCAATGATTTCCCATTTTTCAGATATTATATATACAAGTTTGCCACCTTTAGGTCCTTCCAAAATCATATCTGTAACCTTGGCAGAAATAAATATTGCCGTTATTGCATACAATGCCTTATTAACTCCAAACACAACGCCACCCATGGCAATAATAAGAGCATCTGTAATCATAAGTACATAGGCCGGTCTAATAAATGGTTTGATTTTATATATGATGTTTCCAAGCAAATCACTACCACCTGTTGACGCATTAGACGACATTACAAGTCCTATGGAAAGCCCATTTAAAATTCCCCCAAATATAGCCGCCAAAAAATCATCCTGTGCTTGTACAGGATATACAGGAATAACATAAAGAGCGATATTAAACGCCCCTGCCCCTAAAATACTCCCCCTTATAAACTCTTTTCCCATAACAAAGTAACCTGCAATAAAAAGAAAAAAATTCAAAATAAAACAGGTAAGCCACACCGGAACACCACTTGCGAATCTTCCAACCAAAGGAAGTTTTTGAGTAACATTTTTCACAATAATTCCGATGCCGCTTACCCCGCCTGTAACCATCCCTGATGGTTCAAATACAAAGTTAACAGCCATGGCAAGCAATATTCCACCTGCCACAATTTTAAATATAGTCAAAACCCTTTCCCTCATATACTTACTCTATTACCCCCACTTAATATTTTGTACAATTATTCCTTAATGATATCCGCCTTACCAACAATAACAAGAATATCTATACCCTCTGGAACATCTCCCTTTTTAATCTGTGCATTATCAAAATATTTTAATAAATCGTATCCGGTATTAGAATCCTTAGTTATTATCATGGAAGAATCTAAAACCTCATCATTATCTCCAACGGATACAACCTTATACCCTGCTTCCTTAAGAATATTTTTGTATTTGCCAGCCTGTCCCGCATAGTCAGCGCCATTTAAAACTCTAATATTCAAATCTTTTGAAGAAGAATTCAAAGTTTTCTCCATAAGTTTATTATACTCTTCTTGAGTTTGCGTATACGCGGAATTCTTCATAATATCCTTAATCAAAGACTTAGTCTGTTTAGCATCTATTTCAAATGTGCTATTATCAGTATTATCTTTTCCAAATGCATGCCAATAATATACCTTATCCAAAGATACTTTCAGATATGCATCTTTGTAACTTAGTCTATTAGAGTTGGTAAGATTTGAAGAAACTAAAGAATTAATTTTAGTTAAAAACGCTGTTATATTATCACTATCAATATCAGCTTCCATAATGTCATTCTTGATATAAGAAGACATACAAAGCACTGAATAAGTGTACTTTTTAGCATCAGGCGAATAAATGTCCATTTCTTTTGCTTCAAGATAATCACCAAACACGGTATCTGTAATCTTGGTATAAAAACTTAGTTCTATCCCAAGCATATCCTCAACAATAATCTGTCCATACTGGTATGCTTCAGGCGCATCAAAATACTGCAAAACATTGCCAATCTTTATCACCTGAGGTATCTGTGGATTTACTGCACTAAGTCTTTTATAAAGTGTATCAGACATGGTGTATTCAGTATTAGCCGGCAATGTTACAATATCTAAGTTACCTGTCTTGGCATTAAACACTTCAATTGCCACATTATCAATTACCTTGTCAGTTTCATTAGCACTGTATATAAGATTAAGATATGTGCTGCCAAGACGCACATCACTAATCATAGAAACTTCCTTGCCACCTGTCTCATAGGTTGCTTCATCTTCCACAGTAAAACCTTTAATAATAAGCATATATGTTCCAATACTTACAAATGAAAGAATAAGCATCGAAACCACTGTTATCAAAAATGTCTTAAAGAATATTTTTTGAAGTTCTTTATTGTTCATATTTCCTCCATACATGTTTTATTACATTACAAATCCATATTCCAAAATATAATTCAACGGATAGTATAACACAAAACTTTGGAAAGTGGCAATAAGATTGTTAATGTCATTTATTTTTGTTTATGTTATAATAAGAATATAAATAAATGCCTGCGGAATGGAGATTATTATGAACAAAAAAACAGTACTTGTTACAGGTTCTTCAAGAGGAATCGGTAAAGCAATTGCAATAAAATACGCTAAAAAGAATTACAATGTGGTAATTAACTGTTCTGGTTCTAAGGAACAATTGCTTAACACAAAAAAAGAAATAGAAAGTTATCAGACATCCTGTCTTGCCTATCTTGGAGACATAGGTGTGTACGACAATGCTAAAGAGTTATTTAATCAGATAAAAAAGGCATATGGTGGCGCAGACCTTATAATTAATAACGCTGGAATATCCTATATAGGTTTATTCTCAGAGATGTCACCACAAGATTGGGACAGAATAATTCGTACCAATTTAACATCAGTGTACAATATTACCTCTTTGGGAATTCCTTATATGGTTTCTAACAAATACGGTAAAATTGTCAACATTTCTTCTGTATGGGGTGTTGCCGGTGCATCCTGCGAAGTTGCATATTCTGCAACAAAAGGAGCCATGAATTCCCTTACCAAGGCGCTGGCAAAAGAACTGGCTCCAAGTAATATTCAAGTAAATGCAATTGCATGTGGTGCCATAGACACCGAAATGAATCATTTTCTAACTGATGACGAACTTATGTCATTAGTCGATGAAATCCCTGCCGGAAGGCTTGGTTCACCTGAAGAAGTAGCAGACCTTGTATATCAGTTAACTCATAAAAACTCTTATCTTACCGGTCAAATCATTGGCTTAGATGGTGGTTGGATTTAATTCTATTATCGTGCCTGACAAGATGTACGCAGGAAATAAATCAAGCACATGCTTTTCAGGCACCTTAACCACACTAAACTCTCCATTTTCTACAGGCATATCTATATTAATCTGCATAATATCAACTCCGTCACAACTGAGTATAAACCATCCGTTAATATGCTCCGAAGTAAATTTATAAAATGTTTCTGCATAATCATCAGCAAGTAAAAACACCATTATTTCATTATCCAGGTAATCCTTTTTAATAGTAATACTGTCTATTTTGTCTTTATTAAACACCTCAAATTCTTCTTTATATCTAAAAGAAATCTCACCTTTCTTCGTCACAAAATCTATTATTTCTCCATACCTATCATCATTGTATCCTATATACAGTTTGTTATCCTCAACCCACACCCGTGTATCCGACAGCTTCAGTAAACTAATCCTTTTTTCAACCTGAACTTCACACCTGTTTTGTTGTACTAAGTCCACATCTTTTCCAAAACTGTATTCCCGAACATACTTATATTCATCTTCCTTTGACTGTGTGTTTTCTTCATCCGCCTGTTCTTTATCCACATCCGCTGTTGAATCTGGCATTTGAGTCTGTTCCCCCGGTGTGACTGTAGGTTCATATGGTGGCATAGTATTATCTTCCGGCAACACCGTGCTGCCTGGGAGCAGGGTTTCTCCATTAGGGTGCGGAGTTTTATCCGGAGTCTGAGTTTCCACTACATGGTCTGTGACTGTAGGAGCCTTAGTTTCTTTCTCCTTATCTTTATCCCCATCGCATCCTGTCATAATACTTGCTAATAACATAATTACTAGAATTAATCTCACTCTCACAACACCATCTCCATTTCAAATCATCCATCAACCTGACATTGTATCTAACTGCCAGTTCATCTTTTTTTAAGTACTGATAATAGATATAGTATAAGATACTCCAACAGGATTTACAAGCGTTACACCCTATCAAGAGAATAAATTCCTCCTTTTAGGAAACATTAATACTAATAATTTGTATTAGCGAAAAGGAGACTTCACTTTGAACAATTCTGACAACATAAGCACCCCACGCGAATCCAGTCATCTTAATGACTTGAATAAAACAGACAAACTTTCCAATAACTTATCACTTAACATACTCTATCTTACCGAAAAACTACACCTTAAAACAGCTTCCGATGTATTAATCAGAAACTTTAACATAGGGCACAACAGAGCATATTGGATTGGTGTAAACGGTTTAATTAATAATGATGTTTTGCAACTAATATTTTCTGACCTATTGATAGAAGACAGTTCATCAGATTACGCAATAAACGACATAGAAGTGTTTATGAACACTAAGATAACATATGGTCAGGCGGAGTTATGTGATTCTTGGGAAAAAATATTAAAACACATATTAAGCGGTCCAAGCATACTATTCATAGATGGTTTTGATAAAGCAATCGTTCTAGATTGCCGTAATTATCCCAGTCGAAGCATAAGTGAACCGGATGTTGAAATAGTTACAAAAGGGGCAAAGGATAGTTTCACCGAGTCACTAACCTCTAATACAGCGCTTATTCGACGTCGCATTCGTAACTGTGATTTAATATTTGACCGAATAAGTCTTGGCACAGAAACAAAAACAGATGTATCCATTGGATACATCCATGGTAAATGTGACTTTGAACTTGTAAAAAAAGTTAAAGAAACCCTTTTAACCTCCAAACTATCCGGTATTACCATGGGGCATAAAAGTATAGAAGAACTTTTAGTCAAAAAAAGATGGTACAATCCCATGCCCTCTATGGTTTCGACACAACGTCCTGATGTAGTTGCCAGTTATCTCTCCGAAGGATACATCTCCATAGTCACTGATACTTCCCCTTATGTGTTAGTTCTTCCAACCACATTGTTTCAGTACACACAAAGTCCAGAAGACTACTACAAGAACCCTGCAGTAGGCAATTACATTCGTTTTATTCGTTTCGTTTCAATCCTTACTTCCGTGTTTCTCATGCCATTCTTTTTACTATTAGGAAGTATGCAACACGCTCTCCCTAAATGGCTTAGTTCAGTTACAGGAGATGAGATATCCTTTATAAGAATGTTTATTTATGTTTTATTTGTAGAACTGGGTCTGGATTTATTCAAGTATGCCAGCGCCCATTCCTTTTCAGGATATAGTAGTTCCCTTTCAATTGTAGGCGGACTAATTATTGGAGACATTGCCACCACCCTTAATTGGGCCTCCACGGAAATTCTCTTCTACGAAGCACTAACTCTTTTAGCAACACTGGCACTACCCTATGTAGAATTTGGAGACGCCTTGCGCCTTTACAGATTGATGCTTGTGCTTACTACAGGCATCGGTGGTTGCTTAAACCATAGTATCGCCGGTTTTTTATTAGGAGTGGTTCTTATTACTCTTTCATTAACAACTACTCCTACCTTCGGCGGCAAAAGTTACTTTTGGCCTCTATACCCTTTCAATTTCAAGGCACTAAAGACTCTGGTATTTCGCTATACAACGCCAAAGGCACAACCAGCTAACATTTGGAAAGAAACAACTCATAAGATGCGCTAATTATCTAGTTTCGCTTTTTCTTATATTGTGTGCCTTTCATATTCCATATTAGTTTCTATATCTTTAAACACACATTCTCCTCCTTCTATTATCACATAGCTGTGAGGAGAGTTTTCTTTTGGGATAGATACTGACCCTGGATTAATAAAGGTGTAATTCTCATATGAAGCAAACTTAGGTACATGGGTATGTCCGTTCATCATAATGCTTCCTTTAGGCATAGGTAATACATTAGTCTCATTGTATCTGTGTCCATGTGTAAGATAAAACATTTTGTTTTCAAACAATAACACCCCGTAATCTGCAAGCACAGGAAACTCTAATACCATCTGGTCCACCTCTGTATCACAATTACCCCTAATACAAAGCAGATTCTCTTTCATATTATTCAACATAGAAATAACTCTCTTGGGAGCATACTCTTTAGGCAAATCATTTCTAGGACCATGATAAAGAATATCTCCAAGAATAATAAGTCTGTTCGCTCCTTCTTTTTCATAAGTTTCTATCATTTTTTCACAGTAATATGCACTTCCATGTATATCTGAAGCTATCATTAATCTCATAACTAAAAAGCCCTTTCTGACTATTTTATTCGTAACCTTTACTATTTATTATCATAAAATATAAAAAAAGTAAATGGAAGATAATTATGAAAAATTGTTATTCTTATAATCACAGTTGCCGACCTATGAGAGATAGTTACTCAAATAATCCTATAGCAATGGCTTATGTACCCATCCAGCAATGGAGCACCCTATACGAACCAGTTAAAGCATTGCATTGTGGAACAGCATTTCCTGAACTAAATCTAAAGTTTTGCGGAAGGAGGGAAAGATAATGAACAATACTGTTAAATCACTTGCAAGTATTGGTCTTGTTTTATATGACATCATTCTATATCTTGATACTCATCCATGTGATAAAGCTGCACTCAAAGCATATCATGTCTATAGAAGTATGTACAAAGAAGCAGTGGAAAACTACGAACAACAATATGGTCCTTTGACTGCAAATTGTAACGAAAACGAGAATTATTTTGACTGGGTTAACAGCCCTTGGCCTTGGGAAGGAGGTATGTGCTAATGTGGATTTATGAAAAAAGACTACAGTACCCTGTAAACATCAAAGAGACCAACCCAAAGTTAGCCACGGCTATCATTTCCCAGTATGGTGGTCCAGATGGTGAAGCTGCTGCTTCTTTTCGCTATCTTTCTCAACGATATGCAATGCCTTATAAAGAAGCCTGCGCTGCACTAACTGACATTGGTACAGAAGAACTTGCTCATATGGAAATCATAGCAAGTATAGTTAAGCAGCTTACCAGAAACCTTACAATGAAACAAATTGAAGACTGCGGCTTTGCTCCGTACTACACAGATCATACTATAGGAATCTATCCTCAATCTGCCGGTGGCACACCTTTTACTACAGCCTATCTTCAATCTAAAGGCGACCCTATAACTGACCTGACAGAAGATATGGCAGCAGAACAAAAAGCAAGAACAACCTACGACAACCTTTTAAGACTATGTAAAGATTCACCTGATGTATGTGATGTATTAAAATTCTTAAGAGAAAGAGAAGTTGTACACTTCCAGCGCTTTGGCGAGTGTCTGCAGATTGTAAATGATCACCTTGATTCCAACAACTTCTATGCATTTAACCCTGCATTTGATAGAAGTTCAAATTGTCTTGGATAAACAAAGTTGTTTAGTGCAAATATTTGATAATGGTTATCCTGTACGAATAAGTAAAAAGAGACATTGTTACATTCAACAATGTCTCTTAACCTGTTAGAGTATATTAACTTATCATACGCTTACTTATCTGCAAGAACATGCAATAAAAGATTCCATGTTCTTAATGTTGATGCTATATTAAGTTTTTCCTCCACTGTGTGAATATCTAAAATATCCGGACCCAATGATATGCAATCCAAATCCTCAATCTTACTTGCAAGAATACCACACTCAAGTCCTGCATGAATAGCTGTCACCTGTGGTTTTTCACCATAAAGTTTTTCATAGTTGGCAATAAACTTATCTCTTAAAGGAGAATTCTCTCGGTATTGCCAGCCGGTATAATCACCTGACACCTTAACCCTACCACCAAGGAATTCTATAAAGTCTGAAAGTCTGTCTGACAGATATTCCTTAGCACTATCTATAGAACTTCTCACCGCAAAACTAATGTAAAGTCCCTCATCTGTGGTCTTTAATATACCAAGATTTAATGATGTTTCCACCAAATCCTTAACATGCATACTCATACTTTGTATACCGTTAGGTACATTATTAAGAATCATACAAAGTTTTCTTTCACTCTCATCAGACAAAACTTTATATTCTTCAGTGTCATCATCGTTTTCCACTATAAAACTTACTCTAACCTCTCCATCAGAAGCCTGATACTCATTACGAAGTTTACATTCAAGTTCTTCTACAAGACTAACTATATCCTCTCTCACACATTCAGAAAACACAATATCAAGTACAGTACTTCTTGGAATCGCGTTATCCTTCAAACCACCATTAACTGACATAACTGCAAAGAGTTTATCTTTTTCATAATTCGTGCCAATATTATTGTCACTATCTTTAACCACATTCTTCGCAGCAAGAAGCAATCTACCCATAAGCATATTAGAATTAGCTCTGCCCTTATCAATCTCACAACCTGAATGTCCTCCTTTAAGGCCATCAATTATAATCTTGCCCTTTAAGCCCTTCATATTGTCATAAGAAAATTCAAAATCACCACAAACATTTCTTCCACCAGCACAACTAGTAAGGAAAATGCCTTCCTCCTCAGAGTCTATATTAATAAGTTTTTTGCTCTTCAACATACTAAGGTCAACGAATGCTGCTCCATCCATTCCAACCTCTTCGTCCACAGTGAACACAACCTCTAACGCCGGATGCTTAATCTCTTTGTCAGCCATAATAGCCATAGCATAAGCAATAGCTATTCCATCATCTCCACCAAGAGTTGTATTCTTAGCATATAAATATATTCCATCATTAACAACCTCAAGCCCATCTTTTTTAAAATCTATATTACAATCAGGAGTCTTTTCACATACCATATCCATATGTCCTTGGATAATAAGAGGTTCCTCTTGTTCATATCCGTCACTTGCAGGCACAAAAATAATCAAGTTATTCAATTCATCTTGAATATACTCATATCCTAGTTCTTTGGCAAATGACGCAAGATAGTCACTTATCATCTTGGTATTTCCTGAACCATGAGGAATTCCACATAAACTCTTAAAATAATTAAACACAGCTTCCGCCGAACGAATATTTTCCATAATAATTGTTTCTCCATTCCGAAGTGATTCTCACATCTTTTATAATTCTATCATACAATGTTATTTTTTTCACTAAATATTTCAACTAATTTATTGTATGCATCTCAAATCTATGCTAAACTATTTAGCGTTAGCGTTAAATTTTTAACACTTAAACATTATTATATCATTAAAGTATTTTTTTATTAATAAACTTAAATAAATCAACACAAGGAAATGCACACATGTTTAACACACTTAATGAAATACTAGTCAAAATTGACAACATCGTATGGGGTATTCCTCTTATCGTCCTTATTCTTACTGTAGGACTTATCCTTACTATAAAACTTAGAGGACTTCAGATTAGAAAATTTCCCTTAGCTTTCAAATACCTCTTCTCTAACGAGAAGAAGGAAGGTGTAGGAGAAGTTTCAAGTTTTGCTGCCCTTTGCACCGCTCTTTCTGCCACAATCGGTACAGGTAACATCGTAGGTGTAGCAACAGCCATTGTTGCCGGTGGTCCTGGCGCACTTTTTTGGATGTGGGTTGCTGCAATAATAGGCACCGCAACTAAGTATTCGGAATGTCTTCTTGCAGTAAAATTCAGACATAGAACAAGAGATGGTCGTATCGTAGGCGGTCCATTCTACTATATTCAAAAAGGTATGGGTAAGAATTTTCGATGGCTTGCTGTAATATTTGCAGTATTAGGTGTAGGTGTAGGTCTTCTTGGAATTGGTACATTTACTCAGATTAACGGAATTACCAGTGCAGTTAATAACTTCTTTGACCCAGACAACTCTTGGTCTACAACTATTTTAGGTCGAGATTATTCATATACTGTAATAATCTCAGGCGTGCTTCTAACCATATGTGCAGCCATGGTTATTCTTGGTGGTATTAAAAGAATCTCCAGTGTTGCCCAGGTAGTAGTACCATTTATGGCTATCACTTATGTACTTTGTGCTATTACAATTATCGGATGCAACATCACAAAAGTCCCTGCAGCAATAAGCGAAATAGTTGAAAGCGCCTTCGGACTTAGAGCCGCAGCAGGTGGTGCTCTGGGTGCTATGATGATAGCAATGCAAAAAGGTGTGGCAAGAGGTATTTTCTCTAACGAAGCAGGTCTTGGTTCTTCACCAATCGCAGCTGCTACAGCTTCAACAGATGAGCCTGTCAGACAAGGCCTTATATCAATGACAGCAACGATAATTGATACAATCATTGTATGTTCAATGACCGGAATCTCTATAGTAATTACAGGTGCATGGGATATGGGATTAGAAGGCGTCGCAGTAACAACCAAAGCATTTCAGATGGGACTTCCATTCCCTGAAAGAATGTCTGCATTCATCCTTATGATGTGCCTTGTATTCTTTGCGTTTACAACCATTCTTGGTTGGAATTATTATAGCGAAAAATGTCTTGAATACATAATAGGCAATAAGCCAAAAGCTTTAAAAGCATATAAGATTATATATATTCTTGCAGTGTTTATTGGACCATTTATGACAGTATCTGCAGTATGGACTATAGCCGATATACTAAACGGTCTGATGGCGATACCTAACCTTATAGCAGTTATTACTTTAAGCGGTGTGGTTGTAAGTGAAACTAAGAAATATTTTGAGAAAATGAAGAAATAAAGAAAAGATGCAACATAGCAAAAATCTATGTTGCATCTTTTTTGTCATTATCATTATTTTCTGTATTTACAATCCTATCCAATGTATCCTTCCACCATATGCACAATACAGATTAAATGCCAAAACACTTCCGCAATACAGTATTCTAATAATCAAATGCTTCTTTCTTGACATTTTCATTGCTAGAGCAAGCATCCCCACACTAACAATTACATAGATAATATCTCTAATTACAAGAAACCACCTATAGATATTTTCATATTCTATTCTAGAAAATTTTCCATCCCAAGGTAACAACAACCAAAAAACTGTTATCACACCTAGATACGGCAATGTCTTTACCAGTTTTCTATTTATGTAAAAACAAATAAAAGCATATACTAAAGCAATAACTATAAATATTAAGCAATATAGTAAGTAACCTAGTAAGACTCTCATAGTATCACCCTTTCTATTCCATTGTAACTAGACAATAGCTTCCTGTAATATCCTCAAAAGAATAGCACATTGCAATACTTTCTCCATTTTGAACAATTATTTTTCCCCTAATAGTTACTTCTTTCGATTTTTCTGTAAGCATCTTGTTGATAACTTTCTCATCTGCCGTTTTCTCGTCAAATTGGTCAACCCATGCTTCAATCTCATCATCCCCCATCTCCAATAGATTTACCTCTATTCCAAACATTTCTCCATTTTCATTCAATTGAATATAAATGATATTAGCAGACAAATAATCTCCATACTTTTTACAGAAAGTATAACTTCTTGTTGGATGCTCCCCTTCCTCCATTTCCAATGTCATGTCCCACTCTGTTATGTCTGCATATTCTTTTGCTATGTTCCTTGCTATCATTTCATATTCTTCTTCGGTTTTTGTTGAAACCTCCTCACACCAAACATCTTTCAGTCCCATAATTCTATAAAGTTCTCCACTTTTTCTATCAACCTCAAAGTAAATTACTCTTCCATCTTTCTCCCCTGTGTATCCGTCAACCCCGTCAATATGCAATGGCTGCAATTCTGATATACTATAACTTCCTTGATATTCTTCGCCTAAAAACTCTACCGTTTTTTCTTTTTCTACATTCTCAAGTTTACCCCCTTGTAGTTGAGTATAATTAACTACATAATCTTTTTCTTTATTATTTTCAGTTACTACATTTGCTTCTTTACGACTACCACAAGCGGTAAATGTCAAAATAATACATAGTAAAAATATAATTTTTTTCATATTGTATCCTCCTTAAAAAGTTAGTTCCTTGTTACCTGCAATATAATACTTATCAAATCCATAAGAGTCATATAAAATATCATCTACGGGTCTTTGAAAAAATAATTTTAAAGTTTCACACGCCTCTTCAACTGTCTTTCCTTGTTCCATCCATAAAAAGAAGTGTTCTAACCAAGTGTCCGTTTTATCTTCAATTAATGAATCCAAAATAATTGAACCACCTGCTATTCTGTCCTTGAACCCTATAGCTGTCTCTGCACCAGCATTTACCGCTGCATTTGGAAGATTATTGTATCCTTCTCCACCGTGCCCTGAATGACATGCTGCAAATACACATAATTTCATATTTTGCAGATTTATATCATTAAAATCATTTATACCTAGTTCAATATTTAACGGATTAGGTGCTGATGAATTACTAGCATGAGATATTATTAAGCTTGGTTCATCTGAACCGTTAAGTATCCCATGACATTTGATTACAAACAAACCATTTTCATTATTATTTAGATAGTTTTTCATTGCACTCGTCGTATAGGAACCATAATTCCCTACAGCTTCGCTATATCCAATACTTTCCACTGTAGGTTGTACCGTATATATCCACGAATTCGTATCCTCTTCACTTGTAGGTGGCACTACACCAATCAATTGCGCTTTTGGATTCACGACAAACGTAAACGTCTTACTTAATCCCGTAACTCTATGTGTCGCTGTCACCTGAGTACTGTACATACTCGTAGATGTAGATATACTGGTAAATGTCCCTGTGAGTATGTCATACGAGATTTTTGTAGTATCATATCCGCTATAGTAAAAATCTGTTGCGTCTGCCCATAATGCATTACTTGGACTTATATTTATTGTTGGTATAATACTTTCTCCCGCAAATATAGAACAGGTATCAACTGTAAAGTTACTGTTAAGTTCTGTCTTTGTAGAACTACTACTTGTTCCATAATAACCTGTTGATGCATATCTCCATACCCTTTGCCTATAACCACTTGTTCCTACAGTACCTAAAGTAGATGCAAGTCCTGCATTCGTACCGTTTTGGTACAAGTATCTTTCGCTATATATGTTCCGTATCGTACAATAACCATCCTCCAACTTTGTCATTGTCCATTTACATCTCTCTGGTATGGACATATCCTTTACATTAACAACTTCTGCTGTTATTGATGATGTATCAACCGGAGATGCCAGATACTTTGTCGTGTCTGCTTTAGAACGAATTATATATCCACCATCCACCTTTCTAATCTCCCATTTTATGTCATTTCCCAAACTAGTTAGTGTTCCACGAACCAAAGACAAATTTGTTGTGTCATATCCAAGATATGTGCCGGCTAACCAATTATTAAAATACAAGGTATTATCAGCAAACGGTAAATCCCCTGTTGTATTATAATTTACAACTAAGTATGGCTGTCCTGAACTTCTATTGTATGAACCAAAGGCTCTTACAACCTCTGATGTTCCTGACTCCACACTATTATCCAGTTTCAGCACAATCCCTTTATTTTTATTCATATTTCCAACCATCCAGCCTTTTACCGCCTTGGTTATATTGAAATTATATGTGTGGTCATGGGCTTCTCCATATCCATAATAAACATTTTTATCATCCAAATGTGTTGATATACTATTAGGATTAATATTACTCCAG
>JAFQMS010000028.1 GCA_017396145.1 Lachnospiraceae bacterium | reverse complement strand
CACAACACCTGCATAAGAATTGCTTAGTTTAACATAATTTAAGCCATTATGTCCAAGTTCAAGTACATCACCATGTGAGTAGCCACCTAAAGAAAAACTATCGTTTACATTAAAATTAGCCGCAGTATCCTTCATATTCATGTTTTTCATAGTTTCCATAGTACTTTGAGCTAGTGCCGTTGCCGCTTGTCTCATTCTAAGTGTTCTATTAACATTTTGACTAGCTATAAAATTGCCTATTAACGGAACAACAATGATACCAATAATTCCAAGACTTACTAATACTTCAACAAGTGAAAAACCAGAGTTATTCTTCCTAAATTTGGTCATTATTTTCACCATCCTTAATATACAACTTAAGAGCAGCCAGATAATCTAGCCACCCTAAAGTTATCATTATTACCTAAATATTACATCATAATCGTCTCTATTCAAATCTAAAATAGTATTAAATGGATTATCATTACCTAGAGTAATATTATTAATCGTTGGAGACGCATATGTGTTACCTCCACCAACAACATAGTACTCATTTACAACCATTCCACCAGATAAAGCTCCATTTTCATAAGAAGCATTAATCGCTGAAATTGATCTTCTATATTTATAATAGTTAACATAATCTATCATATCCTTCAAAGATTCATATGATGTTGAAAAATCATATTCACAAACTCTATTATATCCAACTAAGGAACTTGCATTATCTGCATAGAATATAATTGGATTTCCAAATCTTCCTACAGAAGTAAAATAAAATGCTAATGTGTCTTCTATCTCTTTACAAAATAACAAATCATCTTCTGCTTTAATATCTGCTGGGAAGTATTCTAATACTTTTTCTCTTGCTGCCTCATAATTCTTTGTATCTTCTTCATATTTTGTTTGCTGACTAACTTTATTCTCTCTTTCAGAAATGGTATTATTGAGTTCTTTTACCTCTTCATTATAAGTTTTCTTTTTATCCATTGCTGGACTAAACACATACACATATGAAAGAATTATTAATAAAGCACCTATTATAATCATCAAAAGGGATGTTGTGCTACTGTCTTTCTTTTTGCTTGTTGCCATAATTAATCCTCCTTTAGTTAGCTGGTACAGCACCTGTTGCCTGTGTCTGCTGTTCTAATGCCTGTTGTTGCTGTGCTACTTCAGTTGGAAGTTCCACTACCAAACTTGGGTCTTCTTCAAATTTTTTAACTGCCTTTTTCAGTGCGTCATTGATAGAAGCTTCTAAACTCAGAGCATCCTTTTCATTTAGAACATTTGCTACAGCTGCATTAAAGTCAAGTTTCTTAAATGTTATGGTAATTTCCATCTTTATTGTTTTAGAAACCATACCTGAAACAGATGTATCTTCTGAGTCTTCTATATCATCATCCGCTGAATCAACACTAAATCCCTGAGTATCAACATAACCTACTGTATCCATCGCTTTTAACTGTAACAAGGCTTTTGCTGCCTTATCTTTTGCATCTCCCGCAACCTCTACGGATAAAACTGTCTTTTCTGGATCAACATCAATACTAAGAAGTTTTACTTCACTTGGAATATCGGCTTCAAATTCTTCAAAAAACTTTGATAATAAGATATTCTTGTTAAGGGTAGCAGCATACATTGACTGAATGTTATTGCTATCTGCGCGACTTACCAAATACTTGTTATATACAGCTTCAATATACTCTAAATCTTTTGCTTTTTCTTTTTTCTCATTTCTCTCTTTTTCAGCCACTTTTTGCATTACAAGTCCAACTGACGATAAAACTAAAGCTATTACTATTCCTGCCACAAGTACAAGTGTTGCAACTTTAGACTGGCTTTTTTGTTTAGCAACAACTAATTGTTCCTTTGGTATAAATTCTACCGGAGCAATTGCTGCACCAATAGCTGCTATGTAAGAACTCTTATCTGCATTATCTATCATGGTTTGACGTAAAAATTCAATACCATATATATTATCAAACTTATCTACTTCAAGGAATATCTCGTTACGGAAGAGATGACTGATTCCTTTAATTCTTGAACCAGGACCAGCAAGATATATTCTATCAATCTTATTATCAGGGAACTTAGCAGAATAGTAGTCAAGCACTCTGACAACATTGTTAACAAGATAACTTAAAGTTTCTGTAATATCTTCTTTGGCTTTTAATTCACGAAGTTGCTTAGCATAACTATCATCATTATTCTCCATATATGCTAAAGCCGCATCATCTATTCCGCCACCTTCTAACTTAGCATTAATAATACCATCATTAACTAACTTAGAAACAGCTTCTCTCCTATCTGTAATACCAAATTCACCAGAATTAAGAGCTGCTTCAACCACTGAGTTCATTCCATAAGGAACTGTTCTCTGCAATATTAATGTATTAGCTCTAATTATATTAATAAGTGTACTTTGTTCATTAAGTTGAACAACTAATGATGTTCCACCACCTGAAACCTGATGCTTAATAACATTAAAGCAACTGTTACCAATATAATCTAATGCCAAGATATTGAAATTCATCATCTTAGCAAAATCATAATAACTTTCAATAAGTGTATTAGGTGCCGCTAATACCAATAATCTTATACCTTTTTCATTCTCATTTTTTACTCTTTCTAGAATTGAATATGTAATAACATACTGATCAACATCTACTGGGAAATACTCTTTAGCATTTGAACTAACAAGCCCCTGAATCTTATTATCCGGAACAGCCGGGATAACAACCTCACGATTAGCAATCTTAGTTGATGCAAGAGAGAATACAACATTATTATTCTTGAACCCACCTGCACTTAATGCTTCTTTCATTGCAACAGATAATATTTCTCTGTTACGAATAAAACCATCTTCAATAGCTCCATCTGGTGTTTCAAAAGTCACACAATTATAAACCTTAGGTTTTTGACTTCTATAATCTACCTCAACAATTCTTGTGGTAGATACACCAACTTCAATACTTAATACTTTTCTATTACTTACTTGAACTGCCATATAATCCTCCTATATGAGTTTTTTTTACATTAATGATAAATACCATTCAATTAGCCTGTTGCCATACAACATCGTTATAAATACACCCAACGACAAATATGGACCCATAGCTAACATGTGATCTTCATTACTTACTTTAATTCTTATAACATGTATGATGGAACCTAATATACATCCCATGAAAAATGAAACAATTATCAATTTCCACCCTATCAGTAAGCCACATGATGCCATTAGTTTAACATCACCACCACCTATTGCTGCACCATTAGACGCATAATACAGTAACATAAGTGGTATAAATATCGCCACAAGACCTATCATATAATTACTCCAATTATGATAATCATATATAAGCCTTATAATGCCTAAAATGAATATAAAAACATTGATTCCAAAAGGAATCTCATATGTCTTAAAGTCTATGAGACTTAATGTAATAAGCGCTGAAGTAAGTAAGCAAAATAACACGCTAACAAAATTCAAGCCATTAACAAAAAAAATAAGCACATAACAAAATCCATTAGCTAACTCTACAATGGGATACCAAACGGATATTTTGCTTCTGCACTTTCTACACCTTCCCTTCAGTAAAAGATAACTTATTATAGGAATCATATCAAAGAATCTAATATTCTCTTTACATTCCTTACATATAAACTCTCTTTTAAATATGCTCATCTTAGCAGGGATTCTATCTACACATATATTAACGATACTTCCAATAATCACTCCGATGATAAAAACTAACCCAAATACTACTAACTTTTCCAAGATACTTATTGCCTTTCTTGTTAGTTATAATCTTATTATAATCAGCAAGCGAAATACTCGCTTGCTGACCATGTAAATCAATCAAATTAATTAAATTAAGCTGTAACAACTGTAATATCTGTAACTGTAGTTCCATCTAACTTGTATGAAAGAACATATTTAGTCTTTCCTGAAGCCTTAGGAGCTGCTAAATCAGCAAGTGATGATTTTAATTCTTTCTCAAGCTCAGTAGTTGTAGTGATGTTAGTCTTAGTACCAATTACACCCTTTGCACCGATTTCGATAGAAACTGTCTGTCCTGAAGTTGCACCTGTGATTTCCTTGTATGCCTTCTCAGTTGACATAGCTGCATTGAAGCATGACTTAATTGTATCACATGCTGATGCATCAGTTGACTCTCTTGACTGCTCTAAGTACTTAATAAGCTGTGGAGCAAGTGCTGCTGCTAAGATTGCCATAATAGCAATAACGATGATGAGCTCTACTAAAGAGAAACCTTTGTTGTTCATTTTTTTCATAATTTTAATCTCCTTTTTTTAAAATATAGTTATTAGTTATTTATTAATAAGTCAGAAATCATCTGACAAACTAATCATTGATTATGTCGCCGAAGCACTAACCTCTGTTATCTTATAGGAATCATTTTTCCATGTAACAGTGTACTTAGTAACTCCTGACGCTTTTGGTCTTTCAATATCCGCAAGACTTTTTGACAATTCCGTGGCCAATAACGGAAACTTCGAGGTTGGAAACTGAGGAACATCACTACCATCAAATGTTATATCAAATGTTGTTGTTGAACTGTCTGTAAGTTCCTTATATACTTCGTCATCGGCTATGGCAGCATTTAAACAATCAACAATAGTCACTTCAACCTGATGATCTGAAGCCTGCCTTGATTTTTCAATATACTTTACAAGTTGCGGTGCTAAAGCCGCAGCGAGAATTGCCATTATTGCTATAACAATTATTGTCTCCACTAATGAAAAACCATCGTTATTAATTCTATCATTCTTCATAAACATCGTCCATTCATATATTACTATGTATATGACGCACTCCTAACCTACGCGTTACCAACACTATTGTACATTGTAAGAATTGGAGAATATACTGCTGCTACAATACCACCAACCAATACTGCAAGTACACATATAATGGCCGGTTCCATTGCTGCTGACAAAGCCTGCGTAGCATTCTCAACTTCTTCATCATAATAATCTGCAAGTCTGTCTAACATACTTTCAAGATTACCTGTTTCTTCACCAATCTTAATCATCTGACATATAAGTACAGGGAAGATTCCTGCTTCATATAGTGGTGCCGAAAGTGGCATACCCTTAGTAACTTCTTCCTTAGCTTCATATAGACTCTCTTGAATGATTACATTCTTCATCGTCTTAGCTGTAATGTCAATAGCTTCTATAAGCGACATACCTGAAGCCATAAGCGTACTTAAAGTTCTTGCAAGGGAAGCACAAGCAGACTTAAGAGTCAAGTTACCAAAGAGTGGCAACTTCATCATCATCCTGGCTTTCCAGTGAATACCATAATCTGTTGAAGAAAATACCTTCCATGCCACAACAATCAAAACTGCAGCAACAACAAGAATATACCACTTATTGATAATAAACTCACTCATTGCTACAACTATCTGAGTAGCCATAGGAAGTTCTTCACCCATTCCTGCAAACATCGCCGAAAACTTAGGTACAACTACTGCCATCATTATAATAACTACAACAATCGCTACAAACACGATGGCTATAGGGTATATCATAGCCTTCTTAACCATACTGTTAAGTCTTGCACTCTTCTCAAACTGTACTGCAAGTCTCTCAAAAGAAACTTCCAAGTTACCAGAAGCCTCACCAGCGGCTACCATGTTAACCATGATACTTGGGAAAGCTCTATCTTCTTCCGCCATGGCACTTGCCAAGGTCTCACCTTTTTGAATAGCTGTCTTAACATTAGCCAAGGCTTTCTTTAGAGTAGGATGCTCAGCCTGTTCATGTAACATATCGAGAGCATTAATAACTGTAACACCCGCCGAAAGAATACCTTCAAACTGTCTACAAAAAACGCTCAAATCTCTTGGAGTAAGTTTTTTATTTCCACCAATCTGAATATCTTTCTCAAGCATACCAGCTTCTCTTATGCTGGTAATTATGTAACCTTCGTTCTTAAGTTGATAAGTAGCTTGTTCTATTGTATTAGCCTCTATGGTTCCCTTCTTATGTTTACCAGAGGCATCTGCAACTTCATATAAATAACTAGCCAATTCATGACCTCCTATTATCTGCAAATCACAAGGCATATCTAATGTATGTATAATATACCATATATTTCTTAATTAATCAATGTATTTTTGATAAAAAGTTATATTTTTTTCAAAAAATGTTCATTTTTGTTATGTAGTTTGTTCATATTTTAGACATATTCTTGTGTTCAATATTGATATTTTCACTAAAACATCTTCTGCATAAGTTGTTGTGGATCCTGAGCAAAATTAATAGTGTTCTCTGCTGAGATAATTCCCTTTGTATATAATTCATATAAAGCATCATCCATAGTCTGCATGCCTGCTTTTCTATTGGTCTGAATAATGTTATTAGCCTGATGTGATTTAGCCTCACGGATAAGATTCTTAATCGCTGAGTTAGCAAGCATTACTTCAAACGCCGCCACACGCCCCTTTCCGTCAGCTCTTGGAATCAACTGTTGGGAAATAACCGCTTCCAATACACTGGCAAGCTGAATTCGTACCTGTTGCTGCTGATGAGGTGGGAATACGTCAATAACACGGTCGATAGTACTTGAAGCACCAATTGTATGAAGTGTCGAAAATACTAAGTGACCTGTTTCAGCTGCCGTAAGAGCTATCGATATAGTCTCCAAATCACGCATCTCACCAACAAGGATAACATCCGGGTCTTCACGAAGTACTACTCTAAGAGCATCCGCATATGATCTTGAATCTAGTCCCATCTCTCTTTGATTAACTATAGCCTTCTTATGCTGGTGAAGATACTCAATAGGGTCTTCAAGAGTAATTATATGAGATCTATAGTTGCTGTTGATTACATCGATTATAGAAGCAAGAGATGTCGACTTACCACTTCCTGTAGGTCCTGTTACAAGTACAAGGCCTCTCTTTCTATTAGCAAGGTCAACCATCGCCGCAGGAATACCAAGTTTTTCAGGTTTAGGTATAACTGTATCAACAAGTCTTATTGCCGCTGCATATGTACCACGCTGTCTAAAGATATTAACACGATATCTTCCTAGGTCGGGAATTGAATAAGCAAAGTCTACTTCTCCACACTTTTCTAAGATATTTCTGTGATACGCATCTGTTATAGACATTACCAATGCTTCTGTATCCGGTGGCATAAGTATTGGCTGTTGAATATCTCTCAATATACCGTCTACTCTACACTTAGGACACACACCAACTGTAATATGTAAATCCGATGCTTTCATTTCTTTAGCTACTGATAAAAGTTCTTCCATTGTTACCATAAATCTGATCTCCCTTTTTTATATTATGATTCGAATGATATTCTCTTCATTTCTTTAAATGATGTAATTCCTTCAAGTACATATCTTGTCGCACTCATTCTAAGAGTACTCATACCTTCTTTTAACGCTACTTCTTTAATCTCTTCTGAATCTCCGCCCTTAGCTATTATACTCTTAATCTTTGGAGTAATTGTCATTATTTCATACACACCAATTCGACCCTTATAACCAGTATCACCACATTCTGAACATCCACCTGGTTCAAATATCAACACATCTTTATCCATTGGAATATTCATAAGTTGTTTTTCCATCTCATCTGCAAACTTCTGTCTCTTACATTTAGGGCAAAGCCTTCTAACAAGACGCTGTGCAATAATACCAACTGTAGAGTCTGCAATCAAATACGGCTCAATTCCCATATCCTCAAGACGACTTATAGTTGCTGCTGCTGAGTTAGTATGTAACGTACTAACAACCAAGTGACCGGTGATAGATGCCTTAACGGCAATCTCTGCAGTTTCACCATCACGAATCTCACCTATCATAATGATATCAGGGTCCTGACGAAGTATCGAACGAAGAGCTGCAGCAAATGTCATCTCTGCCTTAACATTAACTTGCACCTGGTTAACACCATCAATATTAGCTTCTACCGGGTCTTCTACTGTAATAATATTAACATCTTCAGTGTTAAGTTCACTTAAAGCAGTATAAAGCGTTGTTGACTTACCACTACCTGTAGGTCCTGTTACAAGGATAATTCCATGAGGATTAGCAAGTATTCCGTCAAATTTCTTCATCTCTTCTTCTGAGAAACCAAGACCTGACTTTGGTTTAGTAAGTCCTTGTTTTGAAGTAAGACGCATAACCACTTTCTCACCATATACTGTTGGAAGTATAGATACACGGATATCATACTCTGTCTTATCAACAACCTGAGTAATACGACCATCCTGTGGCTTTCTTTTTTCTGAGATGTCCATTCCACCTATAATCTTGATTCTGGCCACAATACCTGATAATAGCGATGAGTCGTATGACATTGCTTCTTTTAACACACCGTCTATACGATATCTTATACGAACTTTAGTCTCTAATGGTTCTATATGTATATCCGAACACCTCTGTCTTGCAGCCTGTTCAATAATTGTCTTAACAAGTACAACGATTGGAGAGTTATCAACTTCATCGTTATTAGTCTCTTCTTCAGCCTTCTTAGCCTTCTCGCTTCTCTCCTTAGTATACTGGTCTGCAACTGACTGGGCTTCTGAATTGCTATAATACTTATTAATTGCCGCCATAATATCTGTTGGCGTTGCAACAACCGGCTCTATCTGAAGATTAGTTACTATGGACAAATCATCCATAGCAAATATATCCATTGGGTCTGCCATGGCAACCCTAAGAACATTAGGATTAACTGGATTAAACTCATATGGAATAAGCACATACTTTCTTAAAATTGTATCGTTTACAAGGCCTAACACTTCTTGGTCTATCTCTAATCCCTGTAAAGTAATAAAACTACACCCCAACTGTTTCTGAAGTGCTTTAGCTATATCAACTTCCTTGATAATATTAAGTTCTACCAAGGTTTCACCAAGTTTTTGCTTTTTAGTTTTTTGGGCAACCAATGCCTCTGCTAACTGATCACTATTAATAAGATTTTGCTCAATTAGTATATCACCTAGACGTTTCTTTTTACGAACTCCGATTTCCATATGCTCTACTCCTTACGCACATTTTATATAATTATAAACTTTTTATCATCATAATGCAACATAAATAAAGAAAAATGTGCGACAAATTTTGAACAATTATTACAAAAATCGTCACACATTTTTTCCCAGACTGTAAAATCATGTGAAATATACCAATTTTTCCCTTGGTTCATCTGTATACTCTATTTTCTTAGCATACAACACAGGTCCTAAACCTCCATATATCTTGTGATTCTCGCATTTTATCTGTGCAATGACTTTAATCCACTCTCTGTCTGACAGTTTTTCAGCCTTATCGCTTTTACAAACATAGCCAAGGAATCTTATATCGTCTTCGCAACATGTCATTGCATGTCTACCCGGCACAAACCACCCTTTCGGAAACTTTTTAGGTTTATATGCCATCGCTGTAAATTTAATAATCTTTCCATCGTATTTTTCAGGTTTGTCCGATGCATCAATATACCAAAGACCATAATCGTCATCCTCTAGTTCAATCACATCAGCATTTATATCAAAAGGCAAGTCTTCTTCGTCATCTTGTGGCAACATTCCCTCTGCCCCCTCATAAATAATCTGTGCTTTTGGATTAATTATTTTGACATTTCTTCTTAATACACTTTTTTTAGTGTTTTCATCACATCTATTAAATATAACGGTGTCCGAATATGTCATCTGTTCCATAATAAGTTGACGCATATTATTAATATAACTTTCAAAAGTAGATGAGTCGACTGTTGTAATCACCTGTACTAGCATCCACTCCTTAGGCATAGGGGTATCAAGTATATTATCCACTTTCCACATTCCATTATACTCAATAATTACCCTGTCAGGTTTGTGTTTTGCATTCAAATCCCTAAAATAAAAATCTGTGAATTCTTCCTCTTCTTCCACATATACTATATCGGTGTTGAGTTTTTTTAATAGTTCTTCATCGTACTCTTCTTCGCCTTCTTCACACGCAATTATGAGAGTTTTTTCTCCACTATAAAACTCCGGATCTTTCATGGTTTCCCTAATAAAAGAAGTCTTTCCACTCTCCAGAAAACCTGTTATCAAAAAAACTGGTATCTCCATATTAATCTCCATTCCGCAGACACTATTAATTCAATCCAAATAACCTCTTTATTTCTTCTTCATTCAACTTGGTGCCAATAACGCATAACTTTCCTGTTACATCAGCCTGAGAATCTCTAAGTTCGTACTCTCCCGGAACCAAATCAAATTGTAGCCAACCACCATTTTCTTCTTTAACAATACCCTTTGAACGAAGAATAACTCCATATTCGTCACTTTCACTTAATACTTCAAGTACTTTTTCAAGTTCATCCTTATTGAATACCTTCACAGTTTCAGTACCCCAACTAGTAAATACATCATCTGCATGATGATGTCCATGGTCGTGGTCGTGATGATGTCCGCAGCAGCACTCATCATCCTGGTGCTCATGGTGGTGATGTTCATGGTCGTGGTCGTGATGATGTCCGTGACAGCACTCACCATCCTGGTGCTCATGGTGGTGATGTTCATGGTCGTGGTCGTGATGATGTACGTGGCAGCACTCACCGTCCTGATGCTCATGGTGGTGATGATGAACATGTCCACACTCCGGACACACTTCTTCCTTCATAACAGTATCTTGGAATTTTTCTTCTGACTCCATAGTCTGAAGAATAAGTTTTCCGTCTATATCATCCCAAGGTGTAGTTATTATGGTAGCATGCTCATTATGCTCCTTTATAAGACAGGTAAGCGCCTCTAATTTGTCCTGCTTCATTGCATCTGTCCTACTTAGTATTATAGTCCTAGCCGCTTCAATCTGGTTATTGAAAAACTCTCCAAAATTCTTCATATATATCTTAGTTTTTTTTGCATCAGCAACAGCAACAAGACTGTTAATTTTTACATCACAGTCTGTTGCAACTTTTTCTACTGCTTTAATTACATCTGATAACTTCCCTACTCCTGATGGCTCTATAATAATTCTGTCCGGATTATACTTTTCAATCACTTCTCTTAATGCTGTTCCAAAATCACCTACCAAAGAACAACATATACATCCTGAATTCATCTCGGTTATCTCTATTCCCGATTCTTTAAGGAATCCGCCATCTATTCCTATCTCTCCAAATTCATTCTCAATCAAAACAAGTTTTTCATTTACAAAAGCTTGTGCGATGAGTTTCTTAATTAATGTTGTCTTACCTGCCCCTAAAAAACCTGAAATAATATCAATTTTTGTCATTACATTTCTCCTGTTCTTCAAAGTATTTTTTTAATTTACCTAATGCCTTTTTCTCAATTCGGCTGACATAACTTCTGCTTATTCCCATAGATGATGCTATTTGTTTTTGAGTTTTAGGTTTTGTAAAAGAAACTTTGGTTTTACCTTCATCCTTGTGAAGTTTTATACCATATCTAAGGGAGATTACCTCCTTTTCCCGTTTTGAAAGTTTGTTTTCAAATCCTTTATACAAAATTCCTACATCTTCTTTTAAAATGCACTCCTTGTCTATATCCTCTTCTGACGATTCTATGACATCAATAAGCGTTATCTCATTACCTTCTTTATCTACTCCTATGGTATCTTGCAATGAAACCTCTAGTGCCCTTTTTTTATCTGTTCGAAGCATCATCAAGACTTCATTGTCAATACATCTTGAAGCATATGTTGCCAAATGAATTCCTTTGTTCATGTCAAAGGAATCTATAGCTTTAATAAGTCCTATAGTCCCTACAGAAAGTAAGTCCTCTGTATCATACAAGGTAGTTCCATATTTCTTTACCACATGTGCTACCAGTCTTAGATTATGTTCGATAAGCGCACATCTTGCCTGCTTATCACCGGCTTTGCATCTTACAAGATAATAACTCTCCAGCGTGGGTGATAATGGTTTTAGAAACTCTTTCACAGCCACACTCCATTTTAAGATGTTTATATATTGTATGCAATACCAACCTTTAGTTTACTCTTTCCGTCGAATTAGGTCAAGCACAGAAAGTTCCTTATCAAATTTGACATATATTTTTTGTTGAGGATGCGGACATGAATCCATATTTTCCCCATTCTCATTTTTAATTTCAAGAATCTTTAGTTGCCCATTAGTTCCGTCAGTATACATTACTTCTGCAGTCTCTCCAACGCTAAACTTGTTTCTTTGAGTCAGAATTACATAACCATCTTTAGTTACATCTTCTACAATTCCAAGATAAGTATATTCTTTAACATACGTATTACTGTCGTAAATCTGAGATTCTTCATTGGGCTTTCCGAAGAAAAAACCCGTCGTAAACTGTCTGTATGTGCATTTTGCAATCTCTTCTTTATAATATTCCATATTATTATAATACTTTTGCGGATTGTCAAAATAGTCATCTATTGCTTTTCTATATGTCCTTGCAACACAGGCTACATATAGCGCTGTCTTCATACGCCCTTCTATTTTCAAACTATCAATTCCACTTTCAACAATTTGAGGAATATACTCAATCATACAAAGGTCTTTAGAGTTAAATATATATGTTCCTCTGTCATTTTCAAATACCGGCAAATACTCTCCCGGTCTACTTTCTTCCATAACGTAATATTTCCATCTGCAAGGGTGTGTACATGCCCCAAGATTAGCATCTCGTCCGGTAAAATAGTTGCTTAGCAAACATCTACCCGAATAAGAAATACACATGGCACCATGAATAAATGTTTCTATCTCTAAATCCTTTGGTATATTATCTCTAAGTTCTTTTATTTCCTCCATTGATAATTCTCTAGCACTTACTACCCTTGTAGCACCTAAATCATGCCAGAATTTATAAGTAAGATAATTGACATTGTTTGCCTGTGTACTTATGTGGATATCTATATCAGGGCAGACTTCTTTTGCAATACTAAACACCCCAGGATCTGATATTATTAATGCGTCAGGTTTTATTTCTTTTAATTCTTCAAAATACTTTCTAATTCCTGACAAATCCCTATTATGGGCAGTAATATTAGCCGTTACATATATTTTCTTTCCATAGGCATGGGCATATTCAATTCCTTCTTTCATCTGTTCTATGGAAAAATTCTTTGCCTTAGCTCTTAATCCAAACATCTCTCCGCCAATATAACATGCATCTGCTCCATATTTTATAGCCACCTTTAATACTTCAAGACTTCCTGCCGGAACTAAAAGTTCTGGTTTTTTAATTTCGCTCATAATACTTCACCTTTCTATTACTTTGCACAATCACATCGCTTTTCTACTTAACTCTATAACTTAAAGCCACACCATCACCATTAGGAAGAACTACTGATTCGAGTCTTTCGTCATGATTTATGGTATAAAGATAATCTCTCATTCTTCCATGTATTGTTCTGTCTCTTTTATTAATAGCATACATTGATTCGATAATCTCGCCATCTTGCAAAACATTATCTGACACTAAAATCCCCCCTGGTGCTAAAAGTCTCATAATATCTTCGAAAAAATTAATGTATTGTCCTTTAGCAGCATCTAAAAATATCATATCGTAGGATTTATCTAACTCTTTCAATACTAAAGTTGCATCACCTTCAAGAAGATTAATCATCTCTTCTTTTCCATATTTTTTAATATTCTTTCTGGCTTCAATTATTCGCTCTTCCATTCTCTCAATAGTATCTATCCTTGCATCTTTATCCAAAAAATCACTCATGTATATAGAAGAAAACCCTACTGCAGTACCCACTTCTAACACTCTTTTAGGTTTACTACTTGTTAAAATGTATCTCAGTAATATCTGAGTTGGCTTTCTAATAATAGGAACACAATTATCTATTGCTTCTTTTTCAAAATCAGCCATTTCCTTACTTATTCCTTTGTGAACCGAGTTAATGAACACATCCATTCTTTCATCTATAATCATAGTTTTATTACGTTTTAATCCTTTCATTTTATAACTAATTATTCAAGGTTATATTGCACTCACTTATATACATCTCAAATAAATCAGACATTGGCATAATTCCAATGTCTGAATATATCGCTTATTCTTTTTCGTTATTCTCTTTATTCTCCATTGCAGTTTCATAATCTGCAATAACATCTAATATTTCTTCATATGACATTGATGTATTAAGAATATATGTTCCCGGAAAGATTGTTTTCTCTGAAAGTTTTGTTCTAATATAGAAAGTTGTATCATTAACAATCACTCTATTAAGTTCTAGTTTTTTTGCAACATTCATTGTAGATTCCCCATCTTCAATCTGTATGGTTACATCTCGTCCCGGAGCCTTATCTACCGTAACTGTTCCATAGATTTCATAACAAAACTCATACGCTGTTGATGAAAGGTTCGAAACTATAAGTATTACAATAACATAAAACAATACAGTCACAAACATCTGAAGCATAAAACTGGTAAAACCTAGTGCTAGCCCTGTTCCTATATCTGTCTTTTTCTTCTTTATACTCTTCGACTTACTGTTATCCTTCACTATCAATCCTCCTGCAAGAATTCTACATCCAACCCTGCCGCCTCTAAAATTGCGCCATTTATTCTTTTTATCATTTTAAGTACTTTTTGCTCAGCAACCAAAAAACTCATAGCACATTGGTTCTTTAACATGTCCTCAAATTCACTTCTGATAGCAGTAACCTCTTCAAAAGAATTCTGCTCACATGAAACATTAAGTGATATACATCTTTTTCTATATTCACAAACTCGACGATATAATTGTTCATTTTCTTTTAACTTACTAAGTTCATTATGATACTGCGCATACTCTTGTGTATTCTTTATTGCATTTATCAATTCATTTAATGCTTCCATAGAATCCTCCGTTTTGAAATGTTTAGACATCCATGATTATTGGTAAAATCATCGGATTTCTCTTCATCTTCTTCCATAAATAATCGCTAAGAGAATCTTTTATGCTATTCTTGATTCTACTCCAATCGGTCACATTATTATTGATGCAATTATCCAACGCTTCCCATATAACCTCTTTTGCTTCCTCCATAAGGTTTTCTGATTCTTTAACATACACAAAACCCCTAGAAACTATATCTGGTCCTGACAAGACTTGGTTTGTACCTCTCTCTAATGCAACCACAACGATAATGAGACCATTTTCTGAAAGTACTTGTCTATCTCTTAATACAATATTACCTACATCGCCTACACCTAATCCATCAACAAGAACACTTCCGGCTGTTACATGGTCAACAACACTACCTTTTTCACTATTAAGTTCTAAAACATCACCTGATGATAGCACAAAGATATTGTCCTTATCAATTCCAAGGCTTTCAGCTATCTCTCCATTCTTGGTAAGATGTCTAAACTCTCCGTGGACAGGAATTGCATACTTTGGTTTAACCAGTGAATAGATTAGTTTTATCTCTTCCTGACAAGCATGTCCTGATACATGGGCATCCTGATAAATAACGTTGGCCCCCTTCATAGCAAGTTCGTTAATCACCTTAGATACCGGTTTCTCATTACCTGGTATTGGCGTAGAACTAAACACAACCGTATCACCTGGTTTAATGGTTATTCTACGATGTATTGATGCCGCCATTCTTGAAAGTGCAGCCATCGCTTCACCTTGGCTCCCTGTTGTAATAAGCACAATCTGCTCATCCGGATAGTTTTTCATCTGTTCAATATCTATAAGAATATTATCTGGCATATTAATATATCCAAGTTCATTAGCAGTTGTAACTATATTAACCATGCTACGACCTTCAATAACAACCTTACGTCCATATTTACCTGCTGAATTAATAATCTGTTGAACTCTGTCAACATTAGATGCAAATGTAGCAACTATTATTCTATTCTTAGAATTCTCAGCAAATATATTGTCAAATGTCTTTCCCACTGTTTTTTCTGACATTGTAAAACCTGGTCTAAATATATTAGTACTGTCTGACATAAGCGCCAGAACTCCTTTTTTACCAAGTTCTCCAAATCTTTGCAAGTCTATGGTATCGCCATAAACAGGAGTAAAGTCAATCTTAAAATCTCCCGTATGAACAATTATTCCCGCCGGAGAATATATTGCAAGAGCCGCAGAATCTGCTATAGAATGATTAGTTCTGATAAACTCTATTCTAAAATCTCCCAGAGTAATTGTCTGTCCATATTTCACAGTTTTTCTTTTAGTTGTTTTTGTCATATTAAATTCTTTTAATTTATTCTCAATAATCGCACAGGTAAGTTTAGTTGCATATACCGGCACATTAACATCTCTTAATATATATGGCAATGAACCTATATGGTCTTCATGAGCATGAGTAATAACAAAACCCTTTACTTTATCAAGATTCTCTTTTAAATATGTCACATCCGGTATAACCATATCTATTCCAAGCATATCATCATCCGGAAACGATAAACCGCAATCAACAACTATAATACTGTCTCCATATTCAAAGGCAGTAATATTCATACCAATTTGTTCTAAACCTCCAAGTGGAATTACCTTCACACTTTGTCCATTTTCCTGTAATTTTTTCAACTTATACCTCCAATTCAAGACCTTAATACAAATCTTAAACTATATCATAATCCTCTAATAATTCTGCAAACACAGATGAAACTGCGTCAAGTTCTACATCATCTTCTACAATATCGTAAACAACATCTTCGTTATCCACTAAAACCTCTTTTAAAATTAAAGCCTGTGATTCTTCATCGTCATCTTCTTCATCACATACAACCAGCAAATAATTGCTTCCGTTCAGAGTTGTCTGTTCTAATACTGTAAACTCAATCTCTTCATTATCACTTGTCAAAAACAATATCTTATTATTCTCGCTCATAAACATTCCTTCCCTGATAGCACTTCCTACGCTTCTTGCCTAGGCAGACTATCCAAATATCCTTGCAAAATAAATGTGGCAGCAACTTTGTCTACTACTTTTTCTCTTTTAGCTCTACTTAAATCTGCCTCTAACATAACATTATGTGCCGCAACTGTCGTTAAGCGTTCATCCCACATAACCACTTCAAGGCCGGTTCTTCTCTCTAATTTTTCAGCAAACTCTCTAGACAAAACTGCTCTTTCTCCTTCAGAATTGTCCATATTCTTTGGTAATCCTAAAACAATCTTAGTAACTTCATACTCTTTAACTAATTCTTCTATCCTTGCCAAAGTTCTTCTAAGTTTATTCTCTTCTTTTCGTCTAATCACTTCAATTCCTTGAGCAGTAAGTAATAATCCATCACTAATTGCAACGCCTACTGTCACAGAACCAAAATCTAGTCCCATTATTCTCAAAACATTAAACCTGCATTTCTTAGTTTTTATTGCTATCGTATAACACTTATTAACGGTCTTTCATTCATGTAAATACTACATAAGATTATTCTTAATATAATCTCTTAATAATACTTCAAGAATCTCATCACGTTCTGCTTTCATAATCAGACTTCTAGCACCGTTATAACTTGTAATATATGTAGGATCTCCAGACATAATATATCCAACTATTTGATTAACCGGATTATATCCTTTTTCAGTAAGGGCTCTGTAAACAGTTGCGATAATATCATCAACTTTTAAAACAGGTTCCTTTTGAACTTTGAAGTATTGGGTATTACCTAAATCCTGCATTGCGCCACACCTTCCATTCTTTTTCTTATTCCGTACTTTTAAACTCGTTATCTAATATATTATACTTGTTTTAAAAATAAAAATCAATTTATTTCAATCACTATTTGCAGTTTTGCCCCATTAAAGTATTCTCCCCTATATATTCTGTTATTAAAACTCTAACGAGACTATTCCTAATATCTCCAACTATGTTATCTGCAGGCACAAATACCTTAATATAATTGGTAGTATATCCGCTAACGTATTGTTTATTCATATAAGTTATACTTTCTTCCAGTAAAACTTCCACCTCTTTATTTATATATGACTGGCAATACTCTTTATTTAATTCTTGGGTAAGTTTTAAAAGCCTATGACTTCTTTCCGATTTTATCTTTTCATCAACTTGTCCTGACATTTTATCAGCAACAGTTCCTTCTCTTCTAGAATATTTAAATATATGCATCATAGAAAACTTACACTTACTCAAGAAAACTTCTGTTTGTTCAAACTCTTCCTCACTTTCCATAGGAAATCCTACAATGACATCTGTTGTAATGCCTGGATTATCGTAATACTCTCTTATAAGTTTTAGGCTTTCTAGATATTTGTCTGTGTCATACTTTCTGTTCATTCTTTTTAAAGTAGCATCACATCCGCTTTGAAGTGATAGATGAAAATGAGGGCACAGTTTCGTAACTTTTTTTAATCCCTCAAGAAATTCTTTTGTTATTATTCTTGGTTCTAATGAGCCTAGTCTTATTCTATCTAATCCAGCAATTTTATTAATCTCTATCAGTACTTCTAGCAAGTATTCGTATTTAAAAGGACAATAATCCTTCATACTGTAGGTGTCCTGTGCAAAATCCAATCCATATGAGGATAAATGAATTCCGGTTACTACCACCTCTTTGTATCCGTTTTTCACAAGATTATTTACTTCAGATACTATAGATGATTTTTGGCGACTACGTATACGACCTCTTGCATAAGGTATGACACAATATGCACAAAATTGGTTACACCCATCTTGTATTTTTATATATGCTCTGGTATTTTCAAGTGTTTCTTCTATTGGTGTATCTTCATACTCACATTTTTCATTAATATTAATTATATCAATCTGTCTGTCACCAGAATTCTCAAACTCTTTAACCGCTTTAAGAACACTCCCTTTTTTATTATTTCCCACGGCAATATCAATCTTTAGTTCTTTTCTAATCTTTTCTTCCTTCGCCGTTTGAATATAACACCCTGTAGCAACTACAATAGCTTTATCATTGTTCTTTCTTGCTCTGCTTATCATCTGTCTTGATTTTCTATCTGCCATATTGGTAACAGAACAGGTGTTGATTACATACACATCTGCAACTTGTCCAAAATCAACAATGTTATATCCATCTTCTTTAAATTGTTTTTCTATAGCATCTGTTTCATAAGAATTCACCTTGCAACCAAGGCTCAAAAATGCCGCTCTTTTATTCTCCATTTTTTTACTTCTCCTCTCTTTTTGTCTTTTTTGTTATAAAATCACAAAAACTTTATTCTTTATTGCTTTTTATCATTAATTATTTGATATTTACCAAAATATGTAATTAATTTATTGTTTACTTTGCACATTGACTTTTGTTTTTCTAATGTTTACCATATAAGAAGATGTAAAATACATCTATTTTCATATTTGAAAGGAGTAATAAAACATGAAAACAGTTACAATTTCTTTAAATTCAATTGACAAAGTTAAGTCATTTGTTAATGACATTTCAAAATTTGATTCAGATTTCGATTTAGTTTCAGGTAGATATGTAATTGACGCAAAGTCAATCATGGGAATATTCAGCTTAGATCTTTCTAAGAATATTGAATTAAATATCCATAACGAAGATAAGGTTGATGATATTCTTGCAGTATTAACACCTTATGTTGTAGAGTAATCTGAATACTTTATTTAGTTTTAACTTATGAATTTAAGAATCCCGTCTGGTTGACTTCAGACAGGATTCTTTTTTTTCTCAAAAACTATATACAAAATATTCTTACAATAGTTTTTATTTTATCACAATGGTTTCCACTGTTTTCAGCGCCTCTTCTACTAATCTATCAATATCTTCTGCCAGTTTTAATTCTGACTTTTCAATAGACTTAAGACTTGGCTTTGTAACAGGGTGTTTTGCAACAAATGTAGTGCAGCAATCTTCGTATGGTAATATAGATGTCTCAAAAGTACCAATTTTCTCTGCAATTTCAACAATTTCTTGTTTGTCGAAACCAATAACAGGACGATATACAGGCATTGTGCACACTGCATCTGTTGTAACAAGACTTTGCATCGTCTGACTTGCTACTTGTCCAATACTTTCTCCTGTAATAAGACCTATACAATTATTCTTTTCCGCTAATGTTTGAGCTATTCTCATCATATATCTTCTCATAATAATTGTTAACTCATCATGTGGACATTTATCATATATATACATCTGGATATCCGTAAAATTAACTACATGTAAATCAATTGGTCCAGCATAAAGCGATACTTGTTTTGCTAAATCCACAACTTTTTGCTTGGCTCTGTCACTGGTATATGGTGGCGCATGAAAATAAGTTGCATCAATTCTAACCCCTCTTTTTGCAATCATATACCCTGCCACAGGACTGTCAATTCCACCTGAAAGTAATAGCATCGCCTTACCATTAGTTCCCAGCGGCATACCTCCAGCACCTTTTATAACATCTGAATACACATAGGCTTTAGTTCTAATTTCTACGTGTACTCTCACTTTAGGATTATGAACATCCACCTTGAGATTATCAAATCTATCTAATAAGTATTCGCCCATTTTTGCACAGATTTCAGGTGACGGTATAGGATAGTTTTTGTTACCTCTTCTTGCTTCTACCTTAAATGTAATCTCTTGATTTCCATATACTTTCTCTACGTAGTCTCCTACTTTTACAGTAAGATTATCCCATGCGTTATCATCAATAACAACAACAGGGCATATTGCTGCAACACCAAACACTCTCTTTAATGCAGTAATCACTTCGTCGAAATCAAATTCACTTTCTGCTTCCACAAATATTCTTCCCTGCTCTTTTGATACATTAAAACTTCCCTCTACTTTTGAGAGCGCAAATTTCACCTGATTCTTTAATGCATCTTCAAACATATATCTGTTCTTACCCTTAATTCCGATTTCTGAATATCTTAATAAAAATGCTTTGTACATGTTTAATTCCTTTCCCATTAATAAATGTCACTTTATCTTCTTACATATTTTTTGAGCACTGGTGTTATTTCCTGTAAACACTGGCACGCATATATTAACTCTTCTTTCGTAGTATGAAATGAAAAACTAAACCGAAGTGTGGAGTCCAACAACTCTTTTTCTACTCCTATTGCCTGCAAAGTACCGCTTAGTGACGGATGATTTGATGAACAGGCTGAGCCTGATGACACATATACCCCTTTATCCTCTAGGGCATGTAGCAATACTTCACTTCTTATATTCTTAAAACTAACACTAACTATGTGTGGTGCTGTTTTTCTAATATTTACTTTAAACTTTTCAAAGTCTTTGATTTGTCCTTCACTTTCAACAATTCCATCTAAATCTATTGCATTAATTGTTATATCAGGTACTTTAAGAACATTTTCTACAAAACATTCTTTAAGTTCATATAAATGGTTTATTTTTTTGTCGTAATCTGTATAAATATTCTTTGCGGCCAAAGCAAGTCCTGCAATAGAAGGGACATTTTCTGTACCAGAACGCAAACCTTTTTGTTGTCCACCACCAAATATTATTGGTTTTATCTTCACTTTATCCCTGACATATAAAAAACCACTTCCCTTTGGTCCATGTATTTTGTGACCACTGACAGACATCATATCAATGTCTATCTTTTTAGGAAATATCTTAAATTTCCCATATCCTTGTATTGCATCTACATGAATGATAACATTTTTCTTTTTCTCTCTTATCTTCGGAATAATCTCTTCCAGATTAGTTATAGAACCTATTTCATTATTAACATACATCATCGAGATAATAATTGTATCTTCTCTAATGGCATCTAGTAATTCATCCACATTAATATGTCCTAATCTGTCTGTTCCAACAAATGTTATCTCAAAACCCATATCTTTTAAATATAGTAGTGGATTGTAAACCGAGGCATGTTCAAACACTGTAGAAATAATATGTTTCCCTGCTCTAATGTTAGCGTATGCTCCACCAATCAAAGCCAAATTATTAGCTTCTGTACCACCAGATGTAAATGTTATCTCTTTAGGTAATACCTTAAGACTTGATGCTATTGTTGCAGCCGCATCTTTTATGTAGTTTTCACCTTGCATTCCCTTAATATGTTTTGAAGATGGATTACCAAAATCCTCTTTCATAACTTTTATCATAAGTTCTGCTACATTATCTTCAACCGCTGTTGTAGCTGCATTATCAAGATATGCTTCCATCTATGTTGCTCCATTTCAACCAATTATTATTTCTCTTTATTGTTCATTATCCTGACCTACTTTTCGCAAGCCATCATAACCATTGTCATTGCTGCCAGTGCAGCTGTTTCCGTTCTTAATATTCTATTACCTAACGACACAATATGAGCTGATTTATCTTTTGCAAAATTAATCTCATCCTCTTCAAATCCACCTTCAGGACCTATAAACACAGCCACACTGTTTTTTCTCTTAACTATATCTAGAACTTCCTTTGTATGTTCAATTCCTCTTTCATTTTCATACGGAACTATTATCAAATCACATTCTTCATCGGCAAATTCCATAGCTTTATCGTACTTCATGACAGGCAAAACCTTGGGAATTATACCTCTTTTACTTTGTTTTGCAGCACCTAATGCAATATGATTCCACCTTTGAAGCTTCTTTTCTTCTTTTTTTGAATCTTCCAGTTTTACAACACTTCTTTTATTCATTACAGGAATAATATATGTTGCCCCTAACTCCGTAGCCTTTTGTATCACTAATTCCATCTTATCTTTTTTAGGCAATCCCTGAAAAAGGTAAATCTTTGTGTCTAATTCTCCCAAACTAACATTTTCGCTTTGTATAAATAACTTAATCTCTTTATCACAAACCTTTTCTATTATACACAAAAAATCCGTCCCTTGTCCATTGCATACAGTAACTTTTTCACCTTGCTTTAGACGTAGGACGTTTTTTATATGGTTAACATCCTCGCCTGTAATAGTAACAAGCGAGGCTTCTTTATCTATATCTTTATCTTCTACATAGAACAAATGCATATTTCCTCCAAATGTGGTAACAACATCTTATAGGCAAAACATATTTTCTAGAGTTTTTTTGCCACAAAACTTACCCAGTCTTTTAATCTGTTCTCTTCAATTATCTCAAAACCATTGCTTAATATGTTTTCTCTAACTTCATCTGCCATAGTATTGATAATTCCAGAAGAAATGAAAAGACCACCCTTTTTAATATGTTTACCTATCTGACCACTTAAAGGTATTATAACCCCTGCAAGGATATTTGCAACAGCTATGTCATATTTTTTATAACCTGCCATATCCATAAGTTCTTTGTCTTCAATAATATTACCGGATTTAAGTTCATATAAATCTTTAGCAATACCATTAACTTTAAAGTTTTCTACTGTTGCTTCAATAGCATGCTTATCAATATCTGTTAAAAACGCTGATCTTGCGCCTAATTTCAAACCAATTATTGATAGAATACCACTTCCACAACCAACATCTATAAAATCTGTAGTATCATTAATGTATTTACGTAAACTTAATATACATAATTTTGTGGTTTCATGAGCACCTGTTCCAAAGGCTGTTCCCGGATCAATTTCAATAACAAGATTATCTTTGCTTTCCTCATCTGAAAGAGTTTCCCATGTAGGCTTAATTATTATATCATCAGCCACTTTAAAAGGTTTAAAGAATTCCTTCCAGTTATTAATCCAATCCTTATCTTCTGTACTAGAAACAGATATTGTGCCCTCTCCTATATCAACATAACTTCTCATAGAATCTAATTCATTTTTCACATCTTCTAATAATTTAATGAACTCTTCACGATTCAGTACAGCATTACCATAATCTGAACCATCCTCACCATTCTCATCCAATATATTGATATAAAAACTTACCTTTGCACTATTATCTTCTGATGGTAGTTCAAGTGGAATATCTATATACATTGTTGCAATCTCTTTAGGTGTTAATCCTACATTATCCTCGATTTCAATTCCTTCTACACCTTTTTCATCCAACATGATACATATAAAATCTATTGCTTCCACAGTGGTATCTATTGTTGCTTTAGTCCATTTCATAATTATCCTTTCATGTGATTGCAAATACATTACAAAACACTGTCACACAAATTATTGATTATTTCTTCTTACCAAAAAACGAACTCTTTTTAGTGGTTTCTTCATCTTTTTTGTGTTCATCCTTACAAGCTTCGTCGAAAGCTTTTAATGCTTCTTTTTGTTCCTTTGTGAGATTAGTAGGAACACTTACAACCAAAGTAACATAATGATCCCCGCGCACTTGTTTGTTTCTAAGAGTTGGAACACCTTTATTACGAAGTCTAACTTTTGTGTCAGTCTGTGTGCCTGCTTTGACATCATACATCACATCTCCATCAACAGTAGAAATTCTTACTTCTCCACCAAGAGTTGCCGTTACAAAGGAAATAGGAACTGTAGAATATATATCATAATCCTGTCTTATAAATACCGGATGTCTGCTCACATAAATCTCAACAAGTAAATCTCCTCGTTCCCCACCATTTACACCTGGTTCACCCATTCCTCTAATCTTTACAGCCTGACCATTATCAATACCAGCCGGAACATTTACCATTATTTCTTTTGTCTTAGGTACATATCCAAGCCCTGAACAATCACTACATTTTTCTTTAATAACAGAACCTGTTCCATTACAATCCGGACATGCTGTTACAGTTCTGGCCATTCCAAAGAAAGACTGACTTTGCATAATAACCTGACCTTTTCCACCGCATCTTGTACATGTGACAGGTTTTGTTCCTGGCTTTGCACCAGAGCCATTACAACAACTACAAGTCTCCTTAAATCTGATTTTCAATGGCTTTTCTGTACCTTTAACCGCTTCATCAAATGTTATTCTTATGTTCTCTCTGGTATTCTTACCCTTCATAGGACCATTATAACTTCTTCTTTGAGAACGTCCTCCACCAAATAAGTCACCAAAGATATCTCCAAATATGTCACCCATGTCCATGCTAGAAAAATCAAATCCTCCAGCACCACCGCCACCATTTTCAAATGCTGCATGACCAAACTGGTCGTACTGTCTTCTCTTATCAGAATCACTAAGAACAGCATATGCTTCTGAAGCTTCTTTAAATTTTGCTTCCGCTTCCTTATCACCTGGATTAGAATCCGGATGATACTGTTTCGCCAACTTTCTATAAGCCTTTTTTAATTCATCATCACTTGCAGTTTTTGAAACTCCAAGGACTTCATAGTAATCTCTCTTATCTGCCATAAAGCATAAATCCTTTCTTATCATCCTTGAATAAGGATAATAGCACACAATAGGCCGCCAAACTGACCGCCTATTATGCTATAACATATATTAATATCTGTCAATTAGATTTCTCTGTAATCACCATCAACTACATTATCATCATTAGTTGAAGAATCCTGTGCACCCTGATCAAATCCACCTTGATTAAATCCTGAAAAATCCTGTGCGCCTGCGCCTGCACCCTGTGCCTGCTCATACACTTTCTGGAATAATGCCTGTGCACTTGCCATAAGTTTTTCTTTAGCCGCTTTAATATCTTCAACCTCTCCATCAGTCATAACCTCTGGATTTGTCTTTTCAACTAATTCTTTAAGATGTGCTAAGTCAGCCTCAACATTTGCCTTATCATTAGCATCAATCTTATCTCCAACATCTGCTAATGCTTTTTCTGTCTGGAATACCATAGAATCAGCTTCATTTCTTGTTTCAACTGCTTCCTTACGCTTCTTATCCTGAGCTTCAAACTCAGCAGCTTCTTTAACTGCCTTCTCGATATCATCATCTGACATGCTTGTTCCTGAAGTAATTGTAATATGCTGCTCTCTTCCAGTTCCAAGGTCCTTAGCAGATACATTAACGATACCATTTGCATCAATATCAAATGTAACTTCAATCTGTGGAACGCCTCTTCTTGCTGGTGCAATTCCGTCAAGTCTGAATCTTCCAAGGCTCTTATTGTCTTTAGCAAACTGTCTTTCACCCTGAACTACGTTGATGTCAACTGCACTCTGATTGTCCTCAGCTGTTGAGAATACCTGACTCTTTTTAGTTGGGATAGTTGTATTTCTTTCAATAAGGTGAGTTGCAATACCACCCATTGTTTCGATTGAAAGTGTAAGTGGAGTTACATCAAGTAAAAGGATGTCTCCTGCGCCTGCATCTCCTGCAAGCTTACCGCCCTGAATAGAAGCACCAAGTGCAACACATTCATCTGGGTTAAGGCTCTTAGAAGGCTCCTGACCTGTAAGCTGTTTAACCTTATCTTGTACTGCTGGAATTCTTGTAGAACCACCAACAAGTAATACCTTGTTAATCTCTGAAGCATTAAGACCTGCATCCTTTAATGCATTCTGTACAGGAGCAGCTGTTCTTTCAACAAGGTCATGAGTAAGTTCATCAAACTTTGCTCTTGTAAGGTTCATATCAAAATGCTTTGGTCCTTCTGCTGTTGCAGTGATGAATGGAAGGTTAATGTTAGTTGAAGTAGCTGAAGATAATTCCTTCTTAGCCTTTTCAGCAGCTTCCTTTAATCTTTGAAGTGACATCTTATCTAACGATAAATCAACGCCTTCTGCCTTCTTAAACTCATCAACAAAATATCTTGTAATTCTGTCGTCAAAGTCATCTCCACCAAGTCTGTTATCACCATTAGTAGCTAATACTTCGATAACACCATCACCGATTTCAATGATAGATACGTCGAATGTACCACCACCTAAATCGTATACCATAATCTTTTGTTCTTTCTCATTATCAAGACCATAAGCTAAAGCTGCAGCTGTTGGCTCGTTGATAATTCTCTTAACATCAAGACCTGCAATCTTACCTGCATCCTTTGTTGCCTGTCTTTGAGCATCATTAAAGTAAGCAGGAACTGTAATAACTGCTTCTGTAACTTTTTCTCCAAGATAACTTTCTGCATCTGCTTTAAGTT
>JAFQMS010000027.1 GCA_017396145.1 Lachnospiraceae bacterium | reverse complement strand
TCAAATACAGCAAAGACTTTGTCTTCATATCCTTCTGCAAATTTAACTACATCATCTCTATATAATTTTAGTATTCTTCTTTTTGCAATATCCGATGCCTCAAAATTCTTACCATCATTGTACGCAAGAACCGACTGTGGCATACCACCCACAAGAATATACTGTCTAAAATCATTCATTATCTTACGATGAATAGCTGCGCCTAAAGGTGTTTTTGTTTCAAAGCACTGTTTGATAAGCGGATATGTCACCTCATCTCCCATAGACCAAAGAAATTCTTCGAAATCCAACGGAAACATTTCTATATGCTCCTCTTCAGAAGGAATTATTATATCTTGTACATTTTTCTTTAGGCGAATAAGAGAACCTGTTTCAAGATAATCATATCTGCCGTCTTCAACAAGATATTTTATCAACTGTCGTGCTCTTGGATACTGTTGTACTTCATCAAATATAATTATTGACTCTCTTTTATGCAAAACAGTAGAATAGAAAACCGAAAGCTTCGCAAAAAACAAATCCAAATTCCAGCTGTCATTATCAAACAAATCCAATACATCTTTAGGTGCTTTTCCAAAATCAATCAAAATATAGCTTTTGTACTCATTCTTAGCAAATTCCTCAGCAATAAAGCTCTTACCAACTCTTCGTGCGCCATCAATCATCATAGCTGTTGCTCCATTGCTTTCCTTTTTCCACATTACCAATTCGTTATAAATCTTTCTCTTTAACATACTACTCCTTTCCACTCCCGTATTGCTTTATAGAAATCACTAAAAAACTTCTAATACTCTCATATTAAAATAGCATCTCCCAACCTTGCATTAAGTATACCATCATTCTCTCTAAAATACTACATATTTTATGTCTTCTATCACGAAAAAGCAAGTTGACAATGCCAATTTTAGCACGAAAGTGCAACCTCACAATTCTAATTGTTGCACGAAAAAGCAGGTTGTTCTGCAAATAATTGCCTTAAGAAAACTTCTACATCCTCATTGACTATATAACAAAATTTGTGTATAATTTTACTATCAAATAAGGAGGTGTTCATTATGCCATCAATCAAATCAAGTGCTGATTTGAGGAATAACTACAACGAAATTTCTTCATTTTGCCACAGTTATCCTGAACCAGTTTTTATAACGAAGAATGGAAAAGGCGACCTTGCTGTTATGAGCATTGAAGCCTATGAAGAATTAATCAGTCGCTTTGAATTATATAGCCAAATCAAAGAGGGTATGGATGATATTGCGTCCGGCAATACCAGACCTTTTTCTGAAGCTATGGCTGACATCCGGAGCAGACGTCGCGTATGAGTTATATAATCCATATCACACAGAACGCTGAGCGTGACATCATGCGTGCGGCTGACCATATTGAATTTAATCTTAAAAATCCTTCTGCTACAGACCACCTGCTTGACGCGACTACTGAGCAAATCAACTCACTTTCTGATATGCCTCAAAAGTTTCGTCTTGTAGATGATCCTGTTTTATCAAGCTGGGGAATTAGATTCGTTATAATCAATAATTACCTTGCTTTCTACACAATTGATGAAGAAAAGCAAATGGTAATCGTAGTAAGATTTCTCTTTCAGAAAAGTAACTGGAACACCATTCTTCGTCAGGGATTTTCACTTATTTAAGAAATCTGTCATGACATGAAGCAGTCCCCAAAAGTTAGACTTTTAAGCGTAGCAGTTTTATTGATTGTTACGCCTGTTTCTGCTTCCTTTTTGGACTTTTTCATTTATAAACAGTTCCGGTAAGTCAGAAATCTTCCATCACGAAAGCAGGTTGTTCTGCAAATAATTGCCTATAATCGCTTATTACTTCCTATAACTAATATTTCAATCTAGCCAACCTTGACTTTATAGTGTATAATATATGAGTGCAATTTTAGACAGAACACAGAAAGGAACAATATAATGGAAAAGATTAAGATGACTACCCCTCTTGTTGAAATGGATGGGGATGAAATGACAAGAATTTTATGGACTATGATTAAGGATGAACTTTTACATCCATTTATTGAACTTAATACCGAATATTATGACCTTGGTCTTGAATATCGTAATGAAACTGATGACAAGGTTACATTTGACAGTGCTTACGCAACTAAGAAGTACGGTGTTGCTGTAAAATGTGCTACTATCACTCCTAACGCTGCAAGAATGACAGAGTACAACTTAAAGCAGATGTGGAAGAGCCCTAACGGAACAATAAGAGCAATTCTTGACGGAACAGTATTTCGTGCTCCAATCGTTGTTAAAGGTATTGAGCCATGCGTTAAGAATTGGAAGAAGCCTATCACTATTGCAAGACATGCTTATGGTGATGTATATAAGGGAAGCGAAGTTAAGATTCCTGGTGCAGGAAAGGCTGAGATTGTGTTTACAGGAGAAGATGGAACCGAAATAAGAGAACTTATCCATGATTTTGATGCACCTGGTATTGTTCAGGGTATGCATAACATCAATGGTTCAATCGAAAGTTTTGCAAGAAGTTGCTTCAACTACGCTCTTGATACTAAGCAGGATTTATGGTTTGCAACTAAGGATACTATCTCTAAGAAATACGACCATACCTTCAAGGATATTTTTCAGGAGATTTTTGATGCTGATTATACTAAGAAATTTGAAGAAGCCGGAATTACTTATTTCTATACATTAATTGATGATGCTGTTGCCAGAGTTATGAAGTCTGAAGGTGGTTACATCTGGGCTTGTAAAAACTACGATGGTGACGTTATGAGCGATATGGTTTCATCTGCATTTGGTTCACTTGCAATGATGACTTCCGTACTAGTTTCTCCTGATGGAGTATATGAGTACGAAGCTGCTCACGGAACTGTTCAACGTCACTACTACAAGCATCTTAAGGGTGAAGAGACTTCTACCAACTCAGTAGCAACAATCTTTGCTTGGACAGGCGCTTTAAGAAAACGTGGTGAACTTGATGGTAACAATGACTTAATGGTATTTGCTGACAAACTTGAAAAAGCAACTATTGATACTATCGAGAATGGTACAATGACTAAAGACCTTGCTTTAATCACTACAATTGCTAATCCTACAGTAGTTAACAGCGAAGGCTTTATCAAGGCAATTAGAAAGACTTTAGAGACTTTACTATAAGATTGTGATAAACACAATTCACAAGTATTCTCCACGGAACAATCCGTGAATATTAACTAAGAATATCAATTACAAGAGTTTATTGAAAAATATTTTTCCAATGAACTCTTTTTTTGTGTCAACTGTCCAAGCCCAACTGCATAAGATACAGTGTAAACAATCTTTAAAGAGGTTATAATATGAGTGATTTAGCAGCAGCAAATTGTGGTAGCGGATGTGGATGTAACGAGTGCAGCAACGGAGGAAATAGTTGTCTTATTATTCTCCTTCTTTTATTATGCTGTAATGGTGGCTCTGGCTTTGGCGGTTTCTTAGGTGGAAACGGCTGCGGGATTGGTTGCGGTGATGATTGCTGTTCTTCAATTATCCTTATACTTATTCTTCTTAGTTGCTGTGGCGGCGGTGGATTATTCTAATATCAAAAGGTTTTGATATATTCACTCAAACCCAGTAGTATACTTCTTTTTCTTTAAAATAAAACCGGATGCTTTCACAGTAGGGCATCCGGTTTTATTAATTAATTACTCTATACTATCATTATTAGTACTATCTAAGTTCATATTAATCTTACTTATATTTTCGCGATACTTTTCACCGTCAACCTGATAAAAAGAGGTTCCCGCATCTACAATAAAATCTCCACACATTTGTCCATTTCCCTTTCTTACTTTACTGGATTTTTTATATGCATTTTCCATTTCCACCTTAAATCTTTCCACATTCACTATGCATCAACCTCAGATAATATACCTATGTTTTAATATATGCTGTTTAATAATATAGGTAATTTATTATAAAGCGATAAAACGAATAATATTTGCCCCACAATAGGTTTTATGCTATAATCTCTCATTATGAAATAAAACTTATAAGGCTTTAATATTGCCTTAATTATTGCAATGATTACATTGCTTTAGAATGGAGACTATTATGGCAGGTTCAATTTATGGAAAACTTTTTACCATATCTACTTGGGGCGAATCCCATGGAGAAGGATTAGGCGTTGTTGTAGACGGCGTTCCCGCAGGCATACCTATTAGCGAAGAATATGTACAGATGTTTTTAGATAGAAGGAAACCCGGGCAGACAATATACTCTACTCCACGAAAAGAAAGCGATAAAGTAAGAATACTTTCTGGAGTATTCGAAGGAAAAACTACCGGGACTCCAGTTGCTATGGCTGTTTTCAATGAAAATCAACGCTCAGGAGACTACTCACAGATTGCTAATATCTATAGACCGGGTCATGCCGACTATACATTTGATGCAAAATACGGATTTAGAGATTATCGTGGCGGTGGTCGCTCTTCTGGAAGAGAAACCATAGGTCGTGTTGCCGGCGGTGCTATAGCCATGGCACTACTCAATAGCCTAGGTATAGAATTTATCACATATACCCATTCTATTGGCAATATTCAGATTGACTATAATTCTTTTGATAAAGAATATATCAGCAAAAGTCCTTTATACATGCCTGATAAAAAAGCAAGTGCGGATGCAGAGCAATTCCTTGCCAATACAATGAAAGAAGGCAATTCCTCAGGCGGGGTTATTGAATGTGTTATTAAAAATATGCCAGTAGGAATTGGCGAAACTGTATTTGATAAACTTGATGCTTGTCTCGCCAAAGGTATTATGTCCATTGGAGCCGTTAAAGGATTTGAGATTGGTGATGGCTTTGAAGCCGCTAATAATACAGGAATTTACAATAATGATGCATTTACATTGGATGAACATGGCCAAATTATCAAAGAAACTAATCACAGCGGTGGTGTGTTAGGCGGAATGAGTGATGGCAGCGATATTGTGTTTAGGGCTGCAATTAAAGCCACTCCTTCTATCAGTGCAACCCAAACTACAGTAAACAAATCCGGAGAAATAACTGATATTCAGATAAAAGGACGCCACGACCCTGTAATAGTCCCAAGAGCTGTCGTTGTAGTAGAAGCCATGGCAGCAATTACAATTGCCGACCTGTTAATGCAAAATGCCACTGCTACTCTAGATAACATTAAGAAATTATACAATTAATTATTACCAATAATTCATCATGCAGCATACATAAAAAGAAAAAAAGGCAACTCACAACGAGTTGTCTTTAATTATCTTATAATATACTGTAAACTTTACATCATTAATTCAGTAAAACATCAAGTATATGTATTATGCAATTACACTATGTACTACTTACTCATGAACTTAACGCAGTCCTTAACCTTCTCAGTAAGTGGCTTTCCAAAACCATTCTTAATCTCACTTGGATGACAACAAAATGCGTTAGTCTTGAAATCTACCTGATCTCCTTTTATTACTACACCATGTTTGCACTGCTTACATAACTTTGGAATTCCCATTAGTTTTCACCTTCCTAGTAATTTACTTGCGGCTCACCCGCCATCTTTCTGTATCTATGTACACTCTGTGTTTGCTAATTAAATAGCAAACATAAGATATAGTCATACATATAGATTAACACTTACCTACCACTAATGTCAATAGAAAAGTATTAATTATGTATTAAATATATATTTTACCAAAAACTCTACGGATAAATCAGGTTCTTCTCTGATACATTTCTTAAGACTTCCTGCAAATATATCTTACCTTGTTCCTTTGCCCCATTCTTATCCATATCACTATAATTGCCACAACACTCTTTAGTCGCTCCAGGTATATCACCTTCAAAGTCTGCAATAAACTCATACATCCTTATCATAAGAGAAATGATATCTTTTGATTCATACTCTCCAGCAAGGATAAGATAAAACCCTGTTCTACATCCCATTGGTCCAAAATATACTACTCTGTCAGCATATTCATCATCATTTCTTAAAAATGTTGCTCCCAAATGCTCTATAGCATGTATCGTTCCTGTAGATAACACCTGCATAACATTAGGCTTTGTCATTCTAATATCGAAGGTTGTAACGCATGTATCTCCAACTTTATCTACTCTGGATACATAAACTCCTCTTTCCAGTTTAATATGGTCTACAGTGAAACTCTTTATCTGTTTCAATTAGTATCCTCCTCACCTTTTTCTTACCATAATTATAGTACAAGTTATAAGAATTAACAACATTTTGCAACAAAATAGTGCCTTACTATTATGTTAAAAATTATTCAGAATGTTTGAACATTTTGCACAAATCAGTTTTTTACTTTTCAGTTTTTTCACTTTTACCTGTAGAATAATCTATAGTTATTCCCGGTTGTACGTTGTATACAAACACATTAAACTTTACTCCCTTTCCCTTATCCTCTACAGAATATGCCTCAATTAACACTCCGTTAGCCAAAAGATTATCACCGTCATACACAGGCGTAACCCTGTACATAACATGCTTTTTTGTTTTTTTGACATACTCCGCAACTTTGTTTTCAAAAGGTAGCATACCCTCAACATTCATATACCTTGTCCCTGTAATAAGGTTTTTCTCATTAGCATTTTCTCCCGCCAACTGATAGCCTATAAGATGACATCTGTTATACAGATACAACCCATCTATATTATCATATTTTACTGTATGCCAACCTGCCGGCCTAATATGCCCTATCCCCTCTCTTTCGGTGCTTGGCATAATCTCCTTACCTATACATGCCTTGGCAACTCCACATCTTCCTAAATCATCTAATTCGCTATAGTACTCAAATGATTTGTCTGTAATCTCCTCTTCTGCAAAAAAAGGCACATTCTCATTGATTTCAATATATGGCTGTCCCTGATACTCAGTAACCTTAGATAAATCAAATCCTTCTGCTCCAAGTTGTGGTGTCTTTGTAGAAGTTTCGCCTCCTTGGGGACACTTTGTATTCTCAGGCTTTACTGTCTGTTGGAACTTACCTGTTATTTCAGGTGGTAAAACCTTTGTAGGTTCATTGTTATCTAGTGGGAAATTGGCAATAATAATTAAAAATAATGTTGCAACAATTGTTCCTGTAACTGAAAATCTATATCTTCTCATAATCAAACTCTCCCCGAACCACCATATTATACTCGTCAAATGAATTTGTCATTTATGCTTCAATATACTGTATCGCTATACACTGTGGACCACCTTGTGTTACAAAGGCAGCGCCAAGTTCCAATAAATGAATCTCTATATTTGAAAAAGTTTCTTTAATCTGTTCTATTGCTCTTTTAGCATCATCTATAGCATTCGCATGAGAAACATAGATAATATATTTCTCATTAACTCCTTTTTCCAACATGCGTTCAACAATAGTCTTTACAGCCTTTTTCATGTTTCTCTTAATTGCAAATTTATCTAGTCTTCTTCCATCTGCTGTCTGAGTCATAATTGGCTTTAAACTAAGGACTGTACCAAAAGCAGCCGACATGGAAGTAAGTCTTCCTCCTCTTTTTAAGAATGCAAAATCCTGTGGTATTAAAAATGATTCCGCACTATCTGCTGCTTTCTTTAACCATTCTAATATTTCTCCTGCTGTTTTCCCAAGGTTTCTCATTTTCACTGCTTTTTCAACCATATATCGTTGTGGACCGCATAATGTTCTAGTATTAAATACAGTAATGTTTTCCTTATTATTTACCATTTCTTTTGCAGAACATGCACTTTCATAGGTTCCTGAAAGACCATCTGCCATTGAAATATTAATTATTTCATCTTCTGGATATTTTTCAAAAGTTTCAACAACCTCTCCTATGGCAGGCTGAGAAGATCTTGGAATCTCACCCTTTGCAATTCTTCCATAGAATTCATCCATATCAACATATAAATCTTCACCCTCCATATCTCCTATATTAACTCTAAGAGATAACACATCTATATCCATTTCTTTTCCTTCTTCTTTAGTAAATGTACTTGAAGAATCTGTAATTATCCTAACCATAAACATTACCTTTCATATAGTTTTTATTGCCACATGTTGTGACTTATATATTCACTTTACCCATTATACTATTTAAGCACATTTTTTTCAACACAACTATTCAATATTACTTTATACCAAAATACCGCAGGATATATAACCCTGCGGCACTTTTATGTAAATACATTATTCTATTTAGTTGCTATAGTATATATCGACGAATAGTTTCCATATATCTTAGTAGTTCCGACTGTCTTATAAGCTCTTACCTTATAATAATAAGTTGTCTTGCTCTTTAAACCAGTATTCTTGAAGGCTGCAGTTGTAGTTGCAACTGTACCAACCTTAGTATATGTTCCATTCTTACTTGTTGCACGATACACTTCATATCCTGTAACTCCCACACATTTATCCCATTTGAAATTAACATATGTAGTTGATTTACCCACATACTTAATATTCTTTACCTGTGATGGTCTTATCTGGAATGTTAATGTAAGAGTTCCTGAGTAAACGCCTCTACCTGTAACTGTAATTGTTGCTTTTCCAGGATTCTTAAAGTTACTATATGTTACCTTGTAGTCCTTCCAGTTAGTAAGAGTTACTGTCTTACCATTAACTTTTGCTTTAACAGTTACAACAGGTTTAATATATGCACCTGTATATCCAAATGATGACTGGCTTATAGTAGCAGTGCCTTTACTTAAGTCAACAGGTCTTATTGTAAACTTAATAGATTTCTGACCTTTATATTGACCTATTCCATTTACTGTTATTGTTGCAGTTCCAGGATTCTTAAAGTTACTGTATGTCACCTTGTAATCTTTCCAGTTAGTAAGAGTTACCATCTTACCATTAACACTTACTTTAACTGTTACAACTGGCTTGATATAGTTACCAGTGTATCCAAATGATGACTGT
>JAFQMS010000026.1 GCA_017396145.1 Lachnospiraceae bacterium | reverse complement strand
TGAAGAGGAAGAAGTGGCTGATGGGGAAGAAGATTTGCAGGCTATAAGAAATCTGAAATATTATGATGTGGATGCTGAAAGCGGGGTTCTTACATTAGAGAAGGAAAATTTAGTTCCGAACAATGGTGAGATTCAATTGGGATTTACTATTCCGAGGGATACGGATTACTGGTTCACAATTGAAATTAAATCTGAGTTAAGTGAATTGGCACAGCTTCCGATTTCCTTATATATTGATAACCTTTACAGACACACATTCTCGTTCCGGGGAACCAACGGAGAATGTGCGGAACAGACGATTGATCTTGGATTGATTAAAACGAAAAATCATTTCCTGAAATTAGTAATGCAAGGAAATGGTTTGGAAGTGCAGAAGATTGTTGTGGGAATTAAGTCTTGACAAAATCTTCCAACTTTGTTAGAGTTAAGAAAATCCTTGAGGGAGTAATCGGCACGAATGTGTGGTAAATCAACATCATGGTAGATGTATTATGTACATTGTAAATCCTGGTTTACCTTAATTGATGAGACTTAAGTATAGCATAGCTGTACTTGTCTCTATATATAATGATTATTAGTAGCAAGTACAATGAGCAGTACTTGCTTTTTTATATTTATTAAAGATTGGAGGATTAATTTATGAAACTTAAAGTTAATGATGTACATAAGTTTTACGGAGAGGCTGATAATCGAGTTGAGGTTTTAAAAGGAATTAATTGTGAGGTTAATGATGGCGAGATTTGTGTTTTACTTGGACCATCTGGCTCTGGTAAATCTACACTGTTAAATATTATCGGTGGAATAGAGTCTGCAGATACTGGATGCATAGATATTGGGGATGATTGTACTTCTGATATGAGTGAAAAAGACTTGACTCTTTATAGACGTAATCATCTTGGATTCGTATTTCAGTTCTATAATCTTGTGCCTAATCTTACGGTTAAGGAAAATATTGAGGTGTGCGCTTATCTTAGCAAAGAGCCTTTGGAGATAAATGAACTTCTTAAGACTTTGGGGCTTTATGAACATAGAGATAAACTTCCTTACCAGTTATCCGGTGGACAGCAACAAAGATGTGCAATAGGTCGTGCTTTGGTTAAGAACCCTTCAATACTACTTTGTGACGAACCAACAGGAGCATTGGATTATCACACTTCTAAGGATATTCTAAAACTCATTGAGGAGATTAACAGAAAATACAAAAACACCATAATCATAGTAACTCATAACAACGCCATAAAAGACATGGCTCATAGAGTTTTGAAACTTCACGATGGACAGATTGTTAAAGATTATGTGAATGAAACACTTATACCTGCAGGAGACTTAGAATGGTAATTGTTGTTCCAAATACATATCGTAAGTATACAGTCAGAAAGGTGAGGTTGATTTATGAAAAGAAATCCGTTAAATAAAAGAATCCCTAGAGAACTTAGAAAAAATGCGGGAAAATACATAGGCATATTTGTTATTTTACTGGCAGTTATAGTACTTGGTTCTTCATTTATGGCAACTATGGATAGTGCGGTAATTGCTATTGAGGAAAATGATGAGGAGTGCAAGATTGAGGATGGTCAGTTTGAGGTAGCACAGCCTCTTGATGAGGAAATTTTTGCTAAGTTAGAGTCCCTTGACATTTACAAAGATGAGAAAGGGAACTCAAATAAAAATGATGCACTACCATACACCATTAATGCAGTAGAGAACTACTACTGCGTTGATGACAGTTTTGATAAGGACGCAACCTTATATGTATTTAATGAGAGAGAGGAACTTAATCTTCCTTCTTTGTTTGAAGGTACACTTCCAGCAAAATCAGACGAGATTGCCATAGAGCGTCTTTTCGCTTCTAAGCGTGATATAAAGGTTAATGACAAGGTTAAGGTAAATGGTTATGAGTACAAAGTAACCGGAATTATTGCTTTGCCTGATTATAATTCATTATTTAAGAATAATCAGGATTTGCTTATGAATGTGACTCATTTTGGTGTGTCAGTAGTAACAAAAGAGGGTTTTGAGAAGTTTTCAAAGGATACTTTAGTATATAGATATTCCTACGAAATTCTTGATGAAAATGGTGAAAAACCAGAGGAAGTAGAACTTAAAGACCAAAGGCAGTTAGCAGCGGATATTCAAAAAATGCTTATGGTTGAAGGAGTAGAACTTAAGAATTATCTTATTGCTGAGGATAATCAAGCCATTACATTTTTAAGAGAGGATATGGGTAAGGATGGTCCTGTGATGCAGGTATTTATTTATCTTTTAATTATGGTAATTGCCTTTGTATTTGCTGTTCTTACAAGTAATACTATTGAGGCTGAGGCAGCAGTTATAGGAACCCTTAGGGCCTCTGGATATAAGAAAAGCGAGATTGTACTCCACTATTTGTCTCCAACCATAATTATTGCTTTACTCAGTTCAGTGGTGGGAAATCTCCTTGGATACACTGTGATGCTTGAGCCCTTCAAGGAACTTTACTATGGCACATATTCAATTGCGCCAATAGATATAAGATTTAATCTAGAAGCATTTATTACCACAACTATTTTACCGGTTGTGATAATGATAATAATTAACTGGACGATGCTTTATGGCAAACTTTCCCTTTCGCCTTTAAAGTTCTTAAGAAAAGACCTTAGCAAAAGAAAGGCGAAGAAGGCAATTAAACTGCCTAATGTTTCGTTCATTGCAAGATTTAGAATGAGAGTATTACTTCAGAATAAAGTGAGTTATCTTATTCTATTTGTGGGGATATTTATTTCTAGTTTTCTTTTGATGTTTGGAATTGGCATGGAGCCATTGTTTGACCATTATGTGGAAGAGGTAAATGATGCGCTACCATATGATTATCAGTACATTTTAAAGGCACCATATGAAGAAGATAAGGGTGAAAAGATTCAAACCTACAGTTTAAAGACATGGTACGAACTTGGACAAACAGATATTACAGTGTCATTTATGGGAATATCAAAAGACAGTGAGTTTTTTAAAGATGTGCCACTGTGGGAAGATGCAAAGAATGATAAAGAACAGTTAAAAGGCATTACTATCTCTTTGCCTCTTGCGCAGAAAATGGGCTGGAAAGAGGGGGATGAGGTTGTATTTAAGGACGAATACTATGATAAAGAGCATAAGATGATTGTTAAAAATGTGTATGACTATAAGGGAAGTCTTACGGTATTTATGGAAATGGATTCTCTAAACGAACTTCTTGGTTATGAAGAGGGAGCATTTAATTCATATCTTTCCAATGAAGAGTTGGATATTCCTGATGAGTATTTGGCAAAAAGTATAACAAGGGATGACATGACTCAGTCTATTACTCAGATGTTAGACTCCTTTAAGGGGGTTTTTAGAATTTTGAATGTGGCTTCTGTTGGAATTTATATGATTCTTATGTACATACTTACAAAGACCGTAATAGAGAAAAATGCGTTGGCTATATCTTTTATGAAGGTGTTTGGTTATGACAGTAAAGAGATAGGTAAATTGTATCTTAACGCTACAACTATTACGGTGCTGGTATCCCTTTTGGTATGCATTCCTTTGGAACTGTTGTGCTTTAAGGCGATACTTGTCTATGTTTCTTCCATGATAGAGGGATATATTCCGTTTTATTTGCCTAAGGGGGTATGCGCAACGATAATACTTATTGGGATTGTAGCCTATTTTGCAATTAATGCCCTGCACATAAGAAAGGTTAAAAGAATTCCTATGAGCGAGGCATTAAAAAATAGAGAATAGTTTAGTCGAGTATTCTTCCGTCTGTAGAAATTGTTACTACATTCCAAGGAATGAATTTGCCACTGGCTTGTAGTGCCAGCTTGGCAGCGTGTTCGATTCCACCGCAGCATGGAACCTCCATTCGAACAATGGTTACGCTTTTAATATTGTTGTTAGTAATAATTTGAGTTAGTTTTTGTGAATAGTCGCCCTCGTCGAGTTTTGGACATCCGATGAGGGTGATTTTGTTTCTCATAAATTCATTATGAAAATTGCCATAGGCATATGCTGTACAGTCTGCAGCGATAAGCAAGTTAGCATTATCAAAATATGGTGCGTTAACCGGAACTAACTTTATCTGTACAGGCCATTGCATAAGTTGACTATCCTTGTGCAAAGGTGTGGCAGCGGCTACAGGGCGGGAAGAAGTATTTTTTGCAGCAAGGACAGCTGCTTCATCATAGGCTGGTGCTTCTCTTTCTTCAAAGGTGATTGCTCTAGTAGGGCAAGTAGGGAGGCAGTCTCCAAGACCATCACAGTAGTTTTCCTTAGTAAGTTCTGCTTTGCCATTAATCATCTCAATGGCACCTTCGTGGCATGCAGTGGCACAGGCACCGCAACCATTACATAAATCTTTGTTAATCTTTATTATTTTTCTAATCATAGTTTTCCTCCATAATGAAACGATTTACTTATAGTGACCTTATATATTGCAATAAGGTTTTAAAGCATTTTAATATTGAACTTATAAATCTATTATAGTATTCTGTTGAAGAACAGTATGTTGAAATTTCATCAAATTAAAAAGAAATGGAATTGCTAGTTTAAAGAGGGTGAATTATGGAAAAATATTATTCTATGTTAAGTGAGTGTCCCTTGTTTTACGGGATTGAAGGTAAAGCATTAAAAGCCATGTTAAAGTGTGTAGATGGAAGAATTTTGTCATATAAAAAAGGAGAGCGTATTCTCAAAGAGGGTGAAAAAGCAAGAGATATAGGAATTGTGCTAGAAGGGAAAGTTCAGATTGAAAGAATAGATTTCTTTGGAAATAGAAGTATTGTGGCGGTTGTGGAATGCGCAGGGGTGTTTGGGGAATCTTTTGCGTGTGCGAATGTAGCAAAACTTCCTGTCGATGTGGTGGCCGTAGCAGACTCGAAAGTTATGTTACTTGATGCTTCAAGGATTATTACAACTTGTAATAATGCCTGCGCGTTTCACAGGCAAATGATATTTAACTTACTAAAAGATGTTGCGGCTAAGAATCTTTTGTTTAATCAAAAAATCGAGATAACCTCTAAGCGAAGTACCAGGCAAAAATTAATGACATATCTTATGTTTCAGGCAGGAAAATATGAAAGTAACAGTTTTGAAATACCATTTGACAGGCAAGAACTTGCTGATTACCTTGGGGTAGATAGAAGTGGGCTTTCGGCGGAGATAAGTAAGCTTAGGAAAGAGGGGGTTATTAAAAGTGAGAAGAGAAGGTTTGTGATATTGAAGGCGGATATTGTGTAGGATTAAACGGATTGCTCTATGCTTCGCATTCTCGCAATCCTACACAATATTCGCATTTTATGCTCGTATATTGTGTAGCGTCATCAAAGATAAAGAGGGACCCTGTATGCAAGCATACAGTTCCCTCTTATCTTTATGACACTTTAATCCTATATGTTAAAATATTTATCGAATTCGGCTGGATGTGGTATTGCTGCCATCTGAAGGCATTCTTTTCTCTTGTTTGCAATGAAGTTCTTAAGTAAATGCTCTGGGAATACGCCACCTGCTGTAAGGTAATCGTGGTCTGCTTCCAATGCATCGAGTGCGTCACTTAAGTTAGTTGGAAGTGCTGATAATTTGGCCTTTTCTTCATCTGATAATGAGTAAAGGTTCATATCATATGGACCCCAGCCGTTAGCATGTGGATCAATCTTATTTTTAACACCGTCAAGGCCTGCCATAAGAATTGCTGCATAGCAAAGGTATGGGTTACATGTTGCATCAGGGTTACGAAGTTCGAAACGTCTAAGTTTTGGAGTCTTAGCATATGCAGGAATACGAATTACTGCACTACGGTTAGAAGTTGCATAACCAACTGTTACAGGTGCTTCAAATCCTGGAACAAGTCTCTTGAAAGAATTTGTACTTGGATTAGTAAGTGCACAAAGTGAGTTGATATGCTTTAAGAGACCGCCCATGAAGTAGTGTGCTGTTTCGCTAAGGTGTGAGTATCCGTTATCGTCTGAGAATACAGGTTCTCCATCCTTTAATAAAAGCATATGTACATGCATTCCGTTGCCAGCTTCTCCATATACAGGCTTTGGCATAAATGTTGCTACTTTACCATACTTTAATGCTGTATTGTGAATAATGTATTTTATCATCATAGTTGCGTCTGCCATCTTAGACATCTGACCAAGCATTGGCTCGATTTCAAATTGTCCTGCTGCGCCAACTTCTGGGTGATGATATTTAATTGGAATACCAGCTTTCTCCATCTCAAGACACATTTCTGAACGGCATTCGTAAGATACGTCAAATGGCTTTGCTACATGATATGCTTTCTGATGAGGAACTATGCAACCTAAACCCTCTGAATCGCTGTTCCAATAAGCCTGTGTAGCATCTAAACTTACTCCGATATCGTTAGGCTTAACTGACCAGCCTACACTGTCAAATAAATGGAATTCAAATTCTGGTAAGATAAGCATTGTATCAGCAATACCAGTGTCCTTCATATACTGCTCAGCAGCAAGTACGATGTTTCTTGGGTATTGGTCAAGTGGACGATTCTCAGGGTAATCAATAATCATTGCGTTACCAGTAAGTGATAATGTTGGTATAGCGCAGAATGGATCAACAATTGCTGTGTCTAAATCTGGAATAAATACCATATCGCTTTTTTCAACTACTGCATAACCGTAGTTAGAAGCATCGAATCCGATACCATTTTTAAGAGTGTCTTCTGAAAATTCCCGTGCAGGGATTGTAACATGACGATACTGACCATTAATGTCAACAATCTTAAAGTCAATCATCTTAATGTCATTATCTTTAATCATGTCCATAAGTTCTTGTACTGTTCTTCCCATGTGTGTTTTACCTCCGTAAGTAAACATATTAGTTTGCAATTGATGCATATATTTTGCATCATAAACTTGCAAAGTGTCTGTAAATCATATAGTAATAGAATAATATTTTTTGGAGAAAAATACAACAAAAAAATGAGTAGAAAGTAAGTATATATGGTGGCATACGCAAGTTTCTTGAAATAACATACAAGTTTGATATAATATATTAACACGATACATTAACACGATACATATTAATAAAGGGCTTATTTGGGACGCATATTTTTGGGGCAATTAATAGATGCGTCTACGGAAAGGGTAAAAAAGATGGCAAAGTATAGAAAAAGTTTTTTAACAGGCCTGTTAAAGTTTTCTAATAAATATGATGATTTGAAGATTGTGAAAGAAAATAAAGATATTGAAAGAAAATCGGAGATTGCCGGGATGGAGAAATATGCTCAGACCATGGTGCAAAAGGAGGAACTAATAAGGCTTTGCAATAGAAGAGAAAAGTATGATGATGAGGGCAAACCGATACCTCAGATTCCAGCATATGAGATGTCGAGTGTATACCAGGAACTATCAAAGGATGGGGGTGTTTCTTGGATGTGCGACAAATGTATGGCAATGAACTTTGGTAATGAAAGAATATGTGCAGAGTGTGGGGATATAAAAGATGAGAAGGATGAAAGAATTAGTGGCATTTAGAAAGGGTTTTCTCATCAGAATTTAATGAAAATAATCTTGACATACAATAGTAGGTATAGTATCTTATAAACGTAATGTTTTACAATTATTATATACATAAGGAGAAATAAAGATGGTAGAAAAGAGAGACATAGTAAAATGTATTATCCTTTCAATTGTAACTTGTGGAATTTACGGATTATTCTGGTTTATCAAGCTTACAGATGATACTAACACAGTAGCAGGAATTCCAGATGGAACTTCAGGAGTAACTGCTTTAGTACTTACTCTTGTAACTTGTGGTATCTATGGATGGTTCTGGGCTTGGAAGCAGGGTGAGAAGATGGATCAGATTACTGGTACTTCTAATAACGGAATTATTTATATTTTATTACAGGTATTTGGTTTAGGAATCATTGCATACGCTATTATGCAGGATAACTTAAACAAGAATGCTTAATTAGTAAAGTTTATAGTGAAAGTGGACACATCCTAGTTGGGTTATTCCAACAGGATGTGTTTTTTAATGTCTGTTTAATGAAATATTTTGTGATATATGATATACTAAAATATATCGCACGAAAGGATGAAGGAATATGGATTTAACAGACCTTTTAATAAATATAGTAGGAAATTTGGCGGATATGACAAGTGATTCAATGGATGCATACTATGATGAAGAAGAGGAAGAAGAGATAAGTCAGGAAGAACTAGATAGAATGGTAGAAGCAAGGAAAATGGTTCCTTGGAGATGCCAGTATTGCTACAAAGAGAATCCGGCTGAAGAAGAGATTTGCTTAGGATGTAAAAAAGAAAGAAATAAAAAGGACTAATTGAATTTAATAAAGGAAGGGCGAATCAATGAATGACTTATTTAGAATGATTAATAATGTAAATGAAATATATCAACGCACATTAAATGAAATGCAAACAGAAAGTATTAGTATTGAGGCTGAATTGGCAGCAATGGAAAGAACTAATGAGATAAATCAGTATGTTGAAGAGATGCGAAGACTCTCTAACAGGCGTGAGAAAGTTGATGATGAGGGTAACATCATACCAAATGAGGAAACATATGGTGAGACTTGGATGCCATTAAGATTTAGAAGTAATGAGGAAACTTCTTGGGTATGTGATAAATGCATGGCAATTAATTTTGGCTGTCAGACCGCCTGTCCAGAGTGCGGAGACATAAAAGATGCTAATGATGAAAGACTTAAATAAAAGAATAGATTACTAAATAAATGCGAGAGAGTTTATATGAGGTTAAGACTCTCTCGTATTTATTTAGTCTGTTTACGATATATCTGATGCTTTATGATGTTTGATAAATTCTGCAAGGAGAATATTATAAATAAGGTCAAGAGTGTTGTTGTCAAGTTCCTTTAATACATCTTTGCATTTGTAATTAAGAATTAATTTTTGTTCGGATTCATCATCTGAATTTAGTAGTTGTTGAGATTTTTCTGCTTTAGGAAGTGATGAAAGTTTCATGCGATTAAGTGCATCAACTGCCTCTGCCGACAAAGAAAACTCCTCATCAAAAGCGTATTCTTCTCCATCTGACACAATATATCCTTTGGCAAACATATCACCTTTGTCATCTCTTCTTATGTATACGCAAAAACAGTACTCCCAATTGGAATGATCACGGCTAAATTCCGCAGTAACCCAATTAGATATTGGAATAGCCTGATTTTCAAAAAGGTCCACTAATTCTTTTACCACGTCGTTTGGCATAAAATTGGACTCATTATCTGAGATATAAAGGCATTCTCCTGAGGCGTACATTATGTCTACTAAAGCACCATAATTATCAGGTAGTCCGGCAACAAAAGAACTCTTGCCATTATACTTTGCAAGGTCATACTTGGTAATAATGCGATTCAATTCACTCATAAATCTTACAGATGTCCTAAATCTTTGTTCAAATCCCAAGCCATTACGGTTGCGACATTCATAATGTCCTTTTACAGCTCCATTTTCAAGGGTGGCGTTAAGATTATAGACATATCCACAATATTCGTTTTCATCATCATCTGCTAGGGTGGAGATTTCAACACAAAATCTGATAATAAGCGTTGATTTTATAAGTTTTGGCGCATTTTCATTTGTTGTTACCGTAACAGAACCATCTTGTTCTATATTCTCATATTCTGTTTTTTGTTTCTTGTTTCCTAATAATGATAATAGTTTCATACATTACCTGCAGCAATACTGCTTTACCTTTCATTCTTGGATAGGTTATATGTCTATTGTACAAAAACAAATCAAAAATGCAAATAAAAATAATATAGGTTCTCCTAATTCGCGAAATTTACATTTTCTCATATGACAAAACAATTATAAAAAAGTCTTTGACTGCACATTGGGTGCAGTTTTAGGCTAAAGGAGGACATATGGAAAATATTACTTTAAAGCAGTTATGCGAATTAGTTGGAGTTTCCAGAAGAAGCATCCAATGTTACGAAAAGGTGGGGCTTATGGCACCCACAGACAAAAACAAATATGGTCATTTGCTTTATGACGAGGATGTGTTACATAGAGCGAAAATGATTAAGTTCATGTCAAAGCTAGGTTTCAAACTTAAGGAGATACAAGAGATTATCGATGCACCAAGTGATGTGATAAAGGAGGCATTTCAAAGGCGGATAAAAGGGCTTGAAATAGAGGTTTTTGAAATGGAAAAAATCATTCAGGAAGCAAATGAGTATATTAAGAAACTGAAATAACAAGACAAAAATAATTAAAGGAGAGATGATTATGTATTGTAAAAAATGTGGAAAAGAATTAAGAGATGATGCTGTGTTCTGCATTGGATGTGGAACGAAAGTAGAAGGTGCAAATATCAATACAGTACAGCTTAGATGTAAGGCGTGTAATGGTGTAATGGATATTAGAGCAGACTCCAAGGTTATGGAGTGTCCATATTGTGGTTCGAGAGAAGTGATTATAGAAAGTGATGATGTTGCAATAGAAAAGATTAAGAGCCAGACGCATAAGGAGATAGAATTAAAAAAAATGGAGAATGAGGAGAAAATATCTAGGACTCAAGAAGAGAAAGAAATGCTCACAGAGTTTAAGAAGGGTAAGTTCAGTAAATTTCTGATAATATGTGCTGTAATAAGTTTTCTAATGTGTTACACTCAACTCTCTGATGGAGCAATTCTATCTGGAATTATAGCTTTGGTGCAAGGTGGATTATATACAGTGTCTTGGCTTATGGGAATGCAGGTTATTAAAAGTGAAAAGAAACATTTATATATTTTGCTGGCAGTGATTGGACTTGCGTTGATAATACCATTTTTAGGAACTGGTGATATAAAGTCATCCAACAAGTATGAATGGGGAAAAGGCGGGTATTATGATGTTGTTCCTAAACCTAAGACAGAGTATGGAACACTGTATGAGATGGAGGATAGACTTTCAGTGTATGCAGAGAAAATAAATGAAAATGAATACAGAGATCATGTTTCACAGTGCAAGGAAAAAGGATTTACAGTAGAAATTACAGAAAAAACTGATTCTTATGAAGCCTACAATGATGAAGGATATAAGCTTAAGTTATCATATGATAGAACCTCGAAGAAAATGAGTTTATCCGTGGATGCGCCTGTCGAGAATAACACTATAAGCTGGCCAAGCAAAGGGCTGGCATCGTTGTTACCTGCTCCAAAATCAAAGATAGGAGAGGTGAGAATAGATAGTTCTAGTCAATATCTTGCCTATATTTGTGATACTAGTTACGAAGAATATAATAAATATGTTGAGACATGTACTGAAAAGGGATTTGATGTTGATTACAGTAAGGGGGATGATTACTACTACGCTGATAATGAAAAAGGTGATAGCTTAGCACTTAATTATGAGGGAAATGATACTATGAGAGTTTCGATATATGCATCAGAAGATGAGCCTACAAAGGCTCCCACACTTCAAGAACCAGAGGCAACAAAAAAAGTAGAAAGTACAAAAACACCTGAGAAAACAAAGGAACCGGTTAAAACGGAGAAACCAAAGGAGGAAGACGAACTGATTAATGGTATGAGACCAGCGTTTAAAGAGTCTATGGATGAGTATGAAGAGTTCTTTGATGAGTATTGTGAATTTATGGACAAGGTTGCTAATAATCCTGATGATTTATCCTTAATGCTTGATTATGGAGATTTTATGTCTCAGTATACAGAGACGATGGAAGCATTTGAAAAGATGGGAGAAGAGGATATGAATGATGCTGAAATGCAATATTATATTGAAGTATCAGGTAGGATTACAGAAAAACTATATAAAATAGCTTCATAAAGTAATCTGTAAGAATATAAAACACAATAGAGAGTTTGTTGACGTAATCAGCGCACAGTTATATAATTTGATGTATAGTTGTGCGCTTTTTTATGTATACATACATACGCTATGCCAAAGCACATTTTCAAGTTGACAGGCTTGTGCGTGGTGGAAAAGAATGATTATGTAGTGTCCGGTGATGAAAAAATACTAGAATTGCTTGAGATAGTTGTTGACGAAATTGTAAAATGACAGTGAAAATATAAAAGGATATATTTATGAAACTAATAAAACTAGGTATTATCAAACTAAAAAGATTGCTTAAACCAACCGATGATGGGGTGGAAACTAAAGTTAATGTAGAAGTTTACAATAATTATACCTACACCACAGATGGAGACAGTACATCAACTGACACCCCATGGCGAGTGAGAGGAGATAGGAAACTGCCTAGGTATAAAGTGGTTGAAATGGATGCAGATGCTAAAACTCGTAGAAAGCACAACATGGCTCATTATTTGGCAGATGAAAAGATTCGTTATACAATTCCGGGATTGGTGAATGCCAATGTGATGGGGAAAAACTGCAAATCCATGGTGCCCCAGGGCGTGTGTAAAATGGATGAGTATTTGCTAATCACAGCTTACGATTCTCAGGGGGAAAACAATTCGGTTATTTATGTTTTAGATAATAAGGGAGAATTGAATGCTACTCTTATATACGATAAAAAATGTCACATGGGTGGTATTGCATACGATGGCAGATATGTGTGGATTGCCGAAGGTGGAAGAAGAGGACTTGGTGCAATCAGTAAAGAAAGTATGATGGATGCAATTAGCGTATCGAAAGAGAAAAGAGCCAAATCAGTTATGCTTAAGGACATAATCTGGCAGCAGGCATCTGAACTTGAAGGCACCAGTTGTTGTGGGTGTTTTGACAAGAGATTATGGATTGGAGAATTTGATAAGAACAAAGAGAGCCATATTTATGGATATACTGTAGATTACTCAGGAGATTCGCCAAAGATAAATGCAGACAGATACATCAAAGCACCAAAGCGTACTCAGGGAATATGTCTTTATAAGGATAACAAGGAAGTGCACCTTATAGTATCCACTTCTTATGGCAGACATAACAACTCTGTAATTCGCTGCTATGGACTGGACGATTATTATGGCCCAAGGGAACAAAAGGGTAAGGTATGGGTTATTGATAGAAAGAACGAATATAAAACAATAGTTTTACCATCAATGCTGGAGCAGATTAGTATAGATGGAGAGTTAGTATATTGTATACATGAGTCCGGAGCGGATAAGTATTTAATGAATAGAGATAAATATGGTTACTCTAGCAGACCTATTGGGAGTTCTTATGCGTTGGAAGTGAAGTCCATAATTGGAAGGGATAAATAAAAATAGTGTGTAAAGAAGGATAGTTTTACAGACCCACAACGAAGCAAGTTGTGGGTCTGTATGTATAAAAGTCTATAGTTCTTTGATATTGGAAAATGAAGTAGTCTTTGTTAAAGACTTTACACCAACGATAAAGTTACATGTTATAATAATTAGTTCTTTGACAGGGTATCATCTATGATTTTGATGTAGATATTGATTTGCTCAATTAGTTTTTCATCTTCTGTCATTTTTAATAGTTGTTCATAGTTTGACTTTTGACTTAGTAGCATATATTTAAATTCTAAAGTATTCATTTCCTCCACTCTTTCCACCACCTTTTATATAGTTATACCCATATTATAGTGGTATTTCATATGGGTGTAAAGTCTTTACGGATAATTGTAAGCAACAAATTATATTTTTACAACCAACTAAAGTTGGTTTATTTGAATTTATTAGCCAACTATAGTGTTTATAAGATGATAATAAAGAGTGTGTTTGAATTTTGAATTGTTGAATCTTGAATTACTAAAAAAGTCCTAAACCCTGGTTCAAGCCAGAGTTTAGGACTCGATAGTTTGATATTCTATATCATTTACTCATCATTATTTCGGAAATAGTGTCTAATACTTTGTTGTAGCATCCGCCACATCCGGTAGAGCAGTGAGTTACTTCCTGTACACCTTTGAAGGCATCCATAACATCATCAAATTTCTTCTGCTCATGAAGAGCATCTTCAATATCTCCATAGCTTACTTGCTTACAATTACAAATCATATAGTTTTCTTGCATAATTCATACCTCTTACTCGGCTGGGCTGAATTGGTCTTTGCCAACTCCACATAATTCGCAAGCGAAGTCCTCTGGAAGGTCTTCCCACTTTACACCAGCTTCTTCTTCATCATATTCCCATCCACAAACATCACATACATATTTCATAGTTCTTACCTCCAAATTTTTTTTAAATATTTTTAAATAATATGTTAATGCACCGCCTAAATATAAGATACAAGTTGACTGTAGGTGCACAAGTATCCCAGACACTTGCATCTTACATTTGCGCGGCTTAGTGCTTAAGCGAAGTATCTATTATATAATCCTTCAAATGCCTTGCCGTGTCTAGCTTCGTCTCTAGCCATTTCATGAACTGTGTCATGGATTGCATCAAGGTTAAGTTCTTTTGCTCTCTTTGCAAGGTCGAACTTTCCTGCTGTTGCGCCGTTCTCAGCGTCGATTCTCATCTCAAGGTTCTTCTTAGTTGAATCAGTAATTACTTCACCAAGTAATTCTGCAAATTTTGCTGCATGTTCAGCCTCTTCATAAGCTGCTTTCTCCCAGTAAAGTCCAATCTCTGGATATCCTTCTCTGTGAGCAACTCTTGCCATTGCAAGGTACATACCAACTTCAGTACATTCTCC
>JAFQMS010000025.1 GCA_017396145.1 Lachnospiraceae bacterium | reverse complement strand
CATGTCTAGCAAAAACCTCAGCTGAGGAATCCTTTATTCCGATTACCTTTATGTTCGTTGTATATCCCTCTTCTCCATAACAACGAAATGCGCAATCTGCAATCAGCACATCTGGTCTTTTGAATATTACTTCCGATATTTTTGTATTGGCAAAAGCATCACAATCAATTTTTTCGACACCTTCTGGTATATCTATTTGCAATAACCCTGTACTTAAAAAAGCCTCTTCATCAATGTATTGTATGCTGTCTGGTAAATGAATCTCTTTTAGCTCTTTACAATTTCTAAATGCATGTGCACCTATTCCTACAACACCTTCTGGTATATTGATTTTCTGAAGAGAGCTACATCCATAAAATGCCCATTCCTCAATAGTAGTTATGCTATCCGGAAGAACGATACTTTTTATTTTATCACACCCCTCAAAAGCACTCTGTTCAATACTTATAACAGTACAGCCTTCTATTTTATCTGGAATAACAACATCTGTATCATTTCCTATATAACTACTAATACCAATATATTCTTCTTCTGAATCATTGAATGTTATATAACAATATGTAAAATCCTCTTCTGTCACGGTATACGAAGACGCAGCCTTTGCCTCTTCCTTTGCCACATTACATACACCTGTCCCAACCAGTGAGAACAGCATACTTACAATAAGTAAATAACTAACTACTCTTTTCATTGTCTTCCTCCTTGCAGCTGGCTGACCTTCATTTAACAATGTATAGTCCCTATAGCTTTGTGTCTTCGGCTTTCGCCAAATTTACCTTTAGTTACATCGATTCCAGCAAAACATTCATCGCTTATTTTACATTTTACTACTTTAATTGTATTTTTTCAATGTTATGTTCGCTATCGGCGATATTTTATTATTAATAGATTATGTTTATAATTCTTCGTTACAGATATAATATAGGCAAGGTGGTGCTGCAATGGATTCAACAACATTAAAAAGAGAAATTGGCAACAGAATACATGAATACAGAATCAGTAAAGGAATGACCCAGGCGCAGTTTTCAGAATGCATCAACATATCCGTTAATTTCTTATCTGAATTAGAAAATGGCAAAAAAGGGCTATCCAGTGAGACACTCTACAACATCTGCAATGAATTCTCTGTATCTGCAGATTATATTCTCCTTGGAAAATCACCAAGCAAAGCTGATTATTCCCATCTGATAGAACTAACTAATTCTCTGCCAACCAATGAATTGAACACATTATCTGAATACACAAATGCACTTATTAAAATGAGAAGCATAAAATAAAAGCTTTTTGGCACAATACCAAAAAGCTTATTTTTACATTATATACATGTCACTATCTCTATTTTTCTTTTATCATTTCCTCAAATTCTTTAACTTTAACCCCCATCCGTTTAGCTGCCACTTCTAAACTTATGTCTCCAGAATCCACCAATTGCTTAAGCATAGAAATTTTACCTTCTTTTCTTCCTTCTTTCATGCCTTTTTTTATACCTCGCTGCTCCGCCGCCATATCTCGTTCCCTTTGCTGCATCTGCCTAATCAGATAATCCGCAAGGGCAGCACCATCAAAATGCATCTGCTCTACTTCATTATCTATACTTCTTGTAATTTCGTCTGTAGCTTCTCCAGTTTCCATATATTTCAGCATAGCCTGCACCTCCTTGGATACATTGTTGATATTTCCTTTGGTATTGAAGAATAGAATACTTCTTCCATCCTTCTGAAACCTTCTCTCTCCATCTCTACAAGTATTCTCATAATTATAACAACACAAGTCTTCGCCAAAAGGATCAAATGTACATATAAAGATAACATAACTGTCCTTAAGTGTCTCATAATCCTTGCCCTTTTTCAGCACATTAAGGTCAAGCATTCCTTGATAAAATCTACTTCTCTTTGGCAAATTTCTTATAGTCTTTTTATCATCTACCTGCTGCATCTCGATGTCATGAACTGATTTATCAGTTTCCACATACACATCATACCTTACTTCCTTGCTCTCACTGGTAACTCGCAAGGTTCTCTGGTCTATGATGCTTTGGATATCTTCTACTTTTCTTCCAGTAAAAACCTCCAGCACAATTCTACATATTCTTTCGTCGGACATAAGTCTGCCAAACATAAAATCATCTGTAAACTTTAACTTCTTAAATTTTCTTCTAAGTTCCCGCTCGTAGCGTTCATATTCCTCTTCACCTATTAAGCTCACTAGTCTTTCGTAATTAATCATAGTTCCTCCTTTTCATTTTACAGGAGGCTCCTAGTAAACTTAATTCTAATACTACCAAACTATTTATTGCCATATTGCAGTATTGATGTGTTAAAGCATTTCTTTCATCTATCTCTTACACCTAACCCTGATACTAAGAAATCTCCCGCCATAAACTTTTGTTCTTTGATTATTAAGCATAGATTTCTTTAGAAATGTCAGATGCAACTTGCCCGAATTGTTAGAACTATCTTCAGAAACATGCTTTGATTTGTAAACAACATCTTTTTATTGTTACAGTAAGCGTACCATTTGAAACCTGATATGTCAAGCACTTTTTAAAAGTAATTATTGTCAAGTACAACCAAAAAATACCCAAGTTTTATGTGTTGCAGCTTTGAACGAACTAACTCCTTATACATAAAAAGTTCACTAGTTTTGCGTATTGCAGCTCCAAGCGAACATCTATGGATATTTGTACGCCAAAGGCGAACCAATATCCATAAAGATGTACGGACAGCGCTGTGAGAGCAAAATTAGTGAACTCATACATTACTCATTTACTGCAAACTCGTCTTTTCCAACTCCACATAGCGGACAAGACCAGTCTTCTAAAACTATATCAAACGGAGTTCCGGGATCAATCCCGTTACTGGGGTCACCCTCCTCCGGGTCATACATATATCCGCATACGTTACATACAAACTTTTCCATTGCATTCCCTTCCGACAAACATATCTTTGTCAAAAACATATACCAACTACAAACAGTAACTACTATAATATGAAACTCATCATATTTCAAGTATTTTTTATCAGAATTGATACTATATTATGGAAACATTTTGCTAGTTTTATTACTAAGTGAATTCTATATATAAACTATCTGTAAGAAATGTACACATACTTTGTATCTAGTTTCAGTTCCCCTAGTTTTAGGGCATATCTTTGACCCCATGTTGAGATTTCCAGAGTATTCTCATCAGGCATATTATATGCATTCATTATATGCCAGCCTTCAATATGTACTGGCTTATATTTCATAAAATACATAGTAAAATCACCTGCAAATACTATAACATATCCATATTTGGTGTATTCTTCATATGCGTATTTGTCCATAGAACTAAGAACACTGATTGTCACATATATGTCATAGTGCCTGCAATACTTTTCGTATCTCTCTATCAACTGTTCTATGTTCATTCCATAGCCACTTTCATCCAGCATACAATAAAAATCCAGCATTATTTTATCTGTAGCATACCCATCCCCATCTTTTATATCAAATCCAAATTTTTGTTTGAATTGCCAATCCTTATCACAAAAATATTGTGTCAAAGTTGTGGCAAGTGCCGCATACCCGCATCCTTCCTTGGAAAACTCATCAGCGATTCTTTCCAGTGTATGTACCCCTACATATGGTTTATATCTGCTAATAATCTCTGAATAGACTTTGTTGTAGTTCTCATCTGTCATTCTCTCTTCAATAACTGACTGCGAATTCCCCTCAAATATTTTATTATTAACTCTTAGTTTTTTTCTCTCTCTCCTACTATCCTTTAACAAATCTTTATACTCAACCTTATACTTTTTCAGAATAACCTGACAAAGCTGCTGTATTTCCTCGTTATCTGCCCAGTATTCTAAAGCGAACACAACTTCCTCTTCTGCGCCTTTCACTCTAAATCTGATTATCTTTTCAAGAGCCGACTTAACCACCATTTCATTTCCATCTAAAACAACCTCTTTAAGCACTTCCTTATTACTGTTAAATCTCACATGGGAAATAATATGCTCCAAGGCACATTTACGCTTATAATAATCCCTGTTGGTAAACTGAGCTTTCATAATATCAAAGCTGCTTTGAGTTGTTTTGTAGGATAACGCATTCATACAGTTTTTAAATGTCATCATGTCACCATCAAGGAATTTAATAATCTCTTCTTCCGGCTCCTCACGAAAGCTATGCAATCTCTTGTTATATCGCAATCCTTTTGGTGGCTTGTGAAACAGTCTTGCTAAAATATTTTTCATACAGTTCTCCATTCAAAAAATCTCACACACCTAATAACTTATTTGCGCAAGGTTCCTAGTTATAATCAACTTTCTCAAGGCAAAGCCCCTTAGCTGGTGCTGTAAAACCTGCCTTGGAACGTTCCTTAATCACCAGCAGTTCTTTAACACTATCTACACTTCTTTTGTTAAACCCCACCTCCAACAGTGTTCCAACAATAATTCTAACCATGTGCTGTAAGAATCCGTTTCCATGAAATGTCATATTAATATATCCATTTTTATAGCATATATCAATAGTGTCCACTTCTCTAACTGTGGATTTTTTCATTTTAGGATTGCCACAAAAACTGGCAAAGTCATGTTCTCCAATAAGAATATCCGCCGCCTTTTTCATTGCAACAATATCCGGTTCCTTTTCCAGCACATACACATACTTACGGTTGAATACAGGCTTACTCGCCCCACAGTAGCAAGTGTAGGAATATGTCTTTCCTGTGGCATTATATCTACTGTGAAATCTCTCTGAAGCCTCTGTAATACTTATTATGGCAATATCCTCTGGAAGATATCTGTTTAGATATGCCATAATTTCGTCACATGACATTTCTGTGTCTATATGCACATTTGCCACCATTGCCTTGGCATGTACACCAGAATCTGTCCTGCCGGCACCAATAAGCTTAATCTGCTCATTTACCTGCCTGCATAGAATCGCCTCAATTTTGCCTTGAATTGTCATATCATTATCAGGCTTAGCTTCCCATCCGCTGTATCTTGTTCCATCATATGCTATTGTCATCTTAAAATTCTTTTTCACTTTTTCACCTAACTCTTGCTATTTTAGATTTGATTATACATTACCCAATAGCATTTTTCAAATCAAGGGTTTATAATAAGTACAGCTTAGTAATACATATTTTATACAGGAGATTTTCTATGAGGAAACAGCTTATACAACTTCAAAAAACTATGATTTCAGAAGGCATTAATATATATTATATACCCAGCATGGATTTTCATGGCAGCGAATATGTAGGAGAATATTTTCAGTTCAGAAAATATATTTCCGGTTTCACAGGCTCCGCCGGAACCCTTATTGTCACACAAAAAGATGCCTATCTTTGGACAGATGGACGCTACTTTACACAGGCAAAACTTGAACTTGCTAATAGTGGAATCACTCTTATGAAAATGGGACAGCCTGATGTTCCAACTGTTGAAGAATGGCTTGAAGCACACCTATTTAAAGGAGATACTTTAGCTCTTGACGGCAGATGCCTTAGTGCCACAGATGGTATTGAATTTGAGAAAATAGCGACGAAAAAATGTGCCTTTTTTATGTACGACAAAGATATGGCAGACCTATTATGGACATACAGACCTTCCCTTTCAAAGGAGCCTGTATGGATACTTGAAGATAGGTATAGCGGTATGACATGTGCCGATAAGCTTGACCAAATAAGAGCTAAATTACCTACTGATACTGACAGTGGAACTAACGATACTGCATTACTTTTCTGTGCCCTTGACGATATTGCATGGACTTTGAATCTGCGTGGTAACGATATCGCATATTGTCCTTTGTTTCTTTCATATCTGATAATTTCAAAGGATATGTGCATCCTTTATGCTGATAAGGATAAATTTAATGCTGATATTACTAATTATCTTTTGGCAAATAACATTGAACTTCGACCTTATTTTGAAATATATAAGGATGTGGAGAACCTTAATTATAGTATAGTTACAGATTACAACACCACCAATTATACTTTGGAAAGGTTAGCAAGAAGCCGTGGGAACAACTTTTCAATCACTGACGATAAAAGCATCATCCTGCAGCTTAAATCGGTAAAAAACAAAATAGAATGTGACAATATCGAAAAGGCTCATATAAAAGATGGTGTAGTTTTAGTAAGGTTTATGAAATGGCTAAAAGAAAGCATTTCAACACATAATGAATCTTGCGATAATACATCATATGACAACGAAAAAACATATCCTATTACAGAGCTGTCCGCTGCCGTAAAGCTTGATGAATTTCGCAAAGAACAAAGCAATTATATTGAGCCAAGCTTTGAGCCTATTATGGGATACGGTGAGCATGGCGCAATAATCCACTACAGCGCAACTGACAAAACAAATGTACCTCTTGAGCCTAAGGGATTTCTTCTCTCAGATACGGGTGCTCATTATCTGGAAGGTACAACAGATGTTACAAGAACCTTTGTACTAGGGGAGCTTACCGAAGATATGAAGTATCATTACACTTTGGTTTTAAAAGGACATTTAAACTTGCTTTCTTCCGTATTTAAAGAAGGCTGCAGCGGTCTTAACCTTGATTATATAGCTCGCAAACCTATATGGGACGCCGGATTAGATTATAATCACGGAACGGGCCATGGCGTAGGATATCTTATGAATGTGCATGAAGGGCCACAGGCTATTCGCCACAGAAAAACTCCCGGGCGACAGGAAGATACTCCTTTTAAAGTAGGTATGATTACCTCTAATGAACCCGGACTGTATTTTCCAGGAAACTACTGCATACGATTAGAAAACCTTATGCTGTGCGTAGAAAAAGAACGAAATGATTATGGAACCTTTCTAGGCTTTAAAGTCCTTACTTTATGCCCTTTTGAGGTCAGTGCCATAAATGTGTCACAATTAAACAATGAAGAGTTAAGGACTCTTAATGAGTATCACAGCCTGGTTTACAATACGCTCTCCCCTTATTTAAATAAGGACGAAAAAAAATGGCTAAAATGTGTCACTAATCCTTTATAATTAACACATTCATAAACCACACATATATTTATTATATAGTTCTTATAACTATTGAATTTTCATCCTGTTGTGATATAATATTTTCTGCAAAAAAATGTGATATAAAAATGCTATGCAGACATCAAAAAGTATGTTGAAGAAATAGCGTGTTAAAGGAATTAAAGATATACAATTAATAAATCTACGAGGATATATTTATGGGAATGTTCCAATTAAACAACAAAAAAAACGGATTAAATATTGTAATTGTAGGTGGCGGTAAAATTGGTACCACGCTGGTTGAACAGCTTGTTCATGAAGGACATGATATTACTATAATTGATAATAATCCTGCTAAAGTTCAAGAGATTGCAAACCAGTATGATATTATGGGAATGACAGGCAATGGTGCCAGCTACAGTGTCCTAGAAGAAGCTGGCATTAAAAACGCAGATTTAATTATCGCAGTGACCGGCTCTGATGAACTCAATCTTTTGTGTTGTACTGTAGCAGGTCAGGTTAGTAAATGTGACTCTATAGCAAGAGTAAGAACACCTGATTACAGCCGTGAATCAGCCTACCTTAAGACAAGACTGGGGCTTGAAATGATTATCAATCCGGACCTTGAAGCAGCAAGAGAAATCTCTAGAATTCTCTTTATGCCTACAGCCTTGGAAGTCAATTCCTTTGCTCGCGATCAGGCAGAGATGGTAAAATTTAAGATACCAGAAGGAAATGTGTTACATGACCTTGCCATAATGGAACTTGGTGGAAGATACAGTGAGAACAAGATACTTATCTGCGCTGTTGAAAGAGACGGAGAAGTATTCATTCCATCCGGACGGTTTAAGATGAAAGCAGGAGATATAGTTTCTTTCGTTGCTCCAAAAAAAGTTGCAAAGGCCTTCTTTGAAGCTATTGGCTTTGGTACCGCAAGTGTTAAGAATACAATGATAATTGGCGGTGGTCGAGTTGCTTTTTATCTTGCAAGTCAACTCATCAAGCGTGGTGTGTCTGTGAAAATAATTGAACAAGACTTGAAACGTTGCAATGAGTTAAACGAACTTTTGCCAAAAGCTGTTGTTATAAACGGTGATGGTGCAGATCATGAACTTTTGAAGGAGGCAGGCTTAGAGTATGTAGAATCCTTTGTACCTTTGACAGGACTTGATGAAGAAAATGTGCTCTTAACCCTTTATGCAAAAAAAGTTTCCAATGCAAAAGCAATAACAAAAGTTAACCGCCTCAACTTCAAAGATGTATTATCCAGTTTAGATCTTGGAAGTATCGTATACCCAAGATACATTACATCAGAAGCAATTATTGCTTATGTTCGTGCTAAAAAGGAATCTATTGGTAAAAACATTGAAACTTTGTATCATATGTTTGATTCTAGAGTTGAAGCCATTGAATTTAAAATCACTCAAGACTCTGAGATAACCAACACTCCTTTAATAGAGTTGAACCTAAAGAATAATCTTTTAATATGCTTTATTAACCGCAATGGTCAGATTATCATACCTAGTGGTAATGATTGCATTAAAGTTGGAGATACTGTAATGATTGTCACTTCCCACCTTGGTTTTAGTGACATCAAAGATATTCTTGCTTAGAAAGGCCTATCAAAAAAATGAATACTAAAATGATTAAATATTTAGTAGGGTATATTTTAAAAACGGAAGCTCTACTTATGCTATTACCATGTTTGGTTGCGTTGGTGTATCGCGAAAAGACAGGCTACTATTTTCTTTTTGGTTCTGTCATTTGTGCACTAGTAGGATACTTGATATCTAGAAAGAAGCCTGATAACACTGTATTCTACCTTAAAGAAGGCTGTGTAACCACGGCATTAAGTTGGATAGCCCTTAGTTTTTTTGGATGTCTACCTTTTTATTTATCAGGTGAGATACCAAAATTCATCGATGCATTATTTGAGACAATCTCCGGATTCACAACTACTGGTGCAAGCATCTTATCCGATATTGAAGTTCTTTCTCACTGCACATTGTTTTGGAGAAGCTTTACACACTGGATAGGTGGTATGGGTGTCTTGGTATTTATTCTTGCTATAATGCCTATGACCAATGGTTCAAGTATGAACCTTATGAAGGCAGAAAGCCCTGGACCGTCTGTGGGAAAGCTTGTTCCTAAGGTACGTCAAACGGCAAGGATTTTGTATATTATCTATTTTGCACTTACTGTATTACAGTTTATTTTGCTTATCATCGGTAAGATGCCTGTATTTGATGCTTTAACAACCAGTATAGGAACAGCAGGAACCGGTGGTTTTGGTATAAAAAATGATAGTTTAGCAAGTTATTCCACTTATATACAATGGGTAGTTACCATATTTATGCTTTTGTTTGGCATAAACTTTAACGCATACTATCTCATATTGATTAAAAACATTAAAAGTGTATTCAGTCTTGAAGAAGTTAGATATTATTTTTATATTGTCATCGGGGCTGTTGGAATTATTTTTGTACACCTTTTACAGACCGCCACTAGCATATCCAAGGCACTTACTGATGCGAGCTTTCAGGTTGCGTCCATAATAAGTACCACAGGCTTTTCTACCACAGATTTTGATCAGTGGTCCGGTACTTGCAAAACAGTCCTAGTTCTTTTAACGTTTACAGGTGCCTGCGCAGGAAGCACTGCCGGTGGAATGAAGATTTCAAGAATTACCATACTGATAAAGAGTATTTTCAAAGAATTACGAGCTTACATTCATCCAAAGAGTATACATCATATTACTATTGAAGGCAAAAAAATAGATGATGATGTATCAAGAAGTGCTAACGCTTATCTCGCAACATTCTTTGTAATATTTGCGGCTTCTTTGTTTTTAGTATCCTTTGAAGACCATGATTTTGTAACTAATTTTACTGCAGTTGCAACGACCATGAACAACGTAGGTCCAGGACTTGAGTTAGTTGGTCCAACCTGTAATTTTGGATTTTTCAATCCTTTCACAAAACTTGTTCTTATGTTTGATATGTTAGCAGGAAGATTGGAATTATTCCCACTTTTGCTAGTATTCCATCCTACCTTATGGAAGGATGTACTTGATAATAGAAAGAAAAGAAGGAAAAAACAAAATATTTTATAATACAACACAAAAAGGCAATAGTCCCTAAATTGGAACTATTGCCTCTTTTTAGTCATCCATTATTCTATTCCTTCTGTGCAAGTCGTTTTATTCCCTGAATTGCAACTATAACTCCAAGTATAAGTAATAATGCAGCAAATATAAGTTGTAGTGTGTTACCAAGACTTAATCCAACAGTTATAAGCTGCCCACCAAGTTTATATATGGTTATTCCCAATGCCGTAAATGTTACAGCCATCATAAACACCATAGGTATCCAAAGCATTGCTCCCTGCCTCTTAGTCTTTTTAAGAAATACCGCGCAGGCTACTAAAGCAAGAACAGACAGCAACTGATTACCTGAACCAAAAAGTGGCCAAATCTGCGCATAACCTACTTTAGCAAGAAGATATGCCAATACCAGAGTTATTATAGTAGAAAAATACTTATTAGTAAGAACCTTTATATGTGCTTTTTCTTTTTCCTTATCATCATCATCTTGGAAGAACTCTTGGAATGATAACCTTCCTATTCTGGCAACTGAATCAAGGGAGGTGAGCGCAAATGCCGATACTGCAAGATTAATTAAAGTAAATACTAAATCATAGGATAGCCCTATTTCAGTAAGAAAATTAGCAATGGCACCCGCAAATATCTGTGGTTGTGTTACAAGTCCTTGTGCAGCCGCCTCACCTTTACTAAAAGATGCTACTGCTATCAATGCAACTACCGCAAGCATACACTCCATAAGCATTGAGCCAAAGGACACCGGCAACATATTCTTTTCATTTTTAATCTGCTTTGAAGCCGTTCCAGAAGATATTAGAGAATGAAATCCCGATACGGCACCACAAGCAATCGTTACAAATAAGGTTGGGAACAGATAACTTCCGTTTACCTCAAATGCTGTAAACGCTTCCAGATTGCAAGCAGGATTTCCAACAAGAATACCAATTACTGCTGCAACTATCATAAAGATAAGCAGATAACTGTTAAGGTAATCTCTTGGCTGTAGTAATACATTCACAGGAGCAACACAGGCTATCAAAATATATACAAAAACAATAATATGCCACATACCTTTTGAAATATATATAGGAAATGCTAATCCTAATGCCACTGCGGCTATTAGCATAACAATGGCAATTCCAGTATTAATCCATTTGTTTAATTTACCTTTTCTCAGTATAATTCCAAGAATTACCGCCTCTAATATGAATAACATGGATGTAGTTGCCACTGCACCATTAGAGTAATTATTCTTAACACCTTCCTTTGCAGATGCAGCAAATCCATCAAAAGTTCCTGCTACAACATCTGCGAAAGCTGCTATTACAAGAATACAAAACAGCCAACAAAACAGTAAAAACAGTTTCTTTCCCAGTTTACCAATGTATTCTTCAATAATATATCCAATAGTTCGACCTTTATTCTTTACTGAAGCATACATAGATGAAAAATCTTGAACCGCCCCAAAGAAAACTCCACCTATTAATATCCATAAAAGTACCGGTAACCAGCCAAATACTGCTGCCTGAATAGGTCCGTTAATGGGTCCTGCTCCGGCAATAGAAGCAAACTGATGCCCAAACACTACATTAGTATCTGCAGGTACATAATCCACGCCATCTTCTAATTCATATGCCGGTGTCTTAGCATTTGGGTCTATACCCCATTTTTTCTGTAAATACCTTCCATAAAATACATATCCGCAACCAAGTACTACGATTGCAATAACCATCATAAGTATTCCTGTCATTTTGTCCTCCAATTTGGTAAAATTTGCTTTATAACAAAAAGTTATTTTGCCTTTTTTCCACCTTTATCACTCTCAATACTCTTCCATCAACTACAAACATTTTTCCATTGTACACAAATTTCACATTATAATAACCTTCTGGAACAACTTCAGATTCCCATAAAAAGTATGGTGAATAATTTAAGTTTTTTCTTCACTGCCAACCTCCGACAATATAATATCTAATTCTACCATATTTGCAATATGATATCTATAAAAAAATCTAAAGCAAATGAGGTGACATAAGGTGACCCCCAAAAGTTAGACTTTTAGGTCTAACTTCTGGGGGTCAGTACAAACTACCATCACGATACATCTTTTACTATTTTTATACATTAAAACCAGATTAGACTTAGAATAAATATAATTTCCTACTCATTCTCTTCCAAAAACATTCTAAGTACCCTTTTCTCATCTATTCCAAATACCTCCTTAGCAGTACTAATCAGGTTGCTACCACCCTCAAATATCTCATCCATTGTAACATCTTTAACAATTCCTCTGTTTACCATAAACAGAGCCCTGTCAATGAAGTTCTCAATTTCCTCAAGATAATGAGTTGCAATAATAACAATGCTATCCTCTTCAAGCAAGCCTGCCATAATCTTTAGAAAATCATTTCTCATAAATGGGTCGTTTCCAATGAAAGGCTCATCCATAATTATATATTTTGTTCCTTTACAAAATCCAAGAGCGAGCTCTAACTTTGAACGTTGTCCCTTAGAATAATTCTTAACTATTACCTTCTCATCTAATTCAAACATATTAATAAGTTTAGCAAATCTTTCTTCATTAAAATTCTTATAAAAGTCTTTAAAAAATTTCATATGCTCCTTAGCATTCATCTCATCGAAAAGATAAAGTCCATCTGTTATATATGCAATGTCTGCATAACTTTTTTCTGAAAATGTCTTACCATCCACTACACAACTTTCTATCTGTGCGCTAAATGGTGGCACACCCATAATAGAACGAAGTAAAGTCGTCTTACCTGCTCCATTCTTGCCAAATAAACCTACCACCTGGCCATCTTGAAATTCTAATATTTTGCTGGAATTTGCTCCATTAACTAATATCTCATGTTTAAATGTTAAGCTAATCATACTTATCCTCTTTTCATCTAATTTTACACTAAGCTACTATGTTTATTTTCATATCCATCAAATCTGCTCCATTGGTGGCATATGAAGTTTCACACCTCATCACACCTTTTACGCTTTCTGCAAAAAGTTTAGATATATCAGACTCAAAATATCCCCAGTAAACCATTTCTCCGTTTTTAAATGCTCTTATACCCACTCCATTAAACCAATATTCTGTCGGATACTCATCTTCGTATACATCAAAGAGCCATCCTTCATCTCTATTCTCTTTGAATCCCCAATTTTCTCCATCAACTATCATTCGCCTTGCCCAACGGTGGGTATATTGTCTCTCTCTTCCTCTAATTCCTTCTAGATAACACAAATACACTGTACCATCTTCACTCTCACAAGTGTCAATCATAGTAGATATATATTCTCTATTCTCTGTAGCAACATTGATATTCGATAAATTAATTCCAGACATTTTACCTTCCTGATTATATAGGTAATCTATCTTTATCATATTCTGATATCCACATATCTGAGTTGCTGTCACAAGAGAATATTCCGTTGTAAGCATATTATATTTAATATAATCTCCAGCACTATAATCTTGTTTGCTAATCACTTTAAACTCCTCTATCATATTAACATTTCTACTTACAGTAAACTCATCAAGATTTATATACTCTTTCTTAGCATCTATCTCTTCACCTGTATTTGCATCTATAATATGAACATTTATAGCAAAACATTCATCATTGTACGATTCAGAACCTACAAGAACAAGATATTGTTCTTTTCCGAACACAAAATCACTGCACATAAGCCATTCTTTTTCTTCTTCCCAACTATATATAGGAGCTAGATTCATTGAACTTGCTGTTCCTCTTGCAATATCAATGTCTTCATATGTGTATATTTTCAAAAGCTCTTCTTTATTGGTTACATATAAATTTCCACCATAGAATAAATATATCTTGTCTCCAGCACCTTTGCACAAACTGTTATGTTTTGTCAGCCTGTTTTTCTCAAATTTAATACATCCAGTTGATATAGAAACCATATCCTCTGTCTCTTCATTAACACTTATGCAATTATACATTCCCCAACCATCACCGTCATAATATAACATTCTATCTTCCCCTAGCCTTACTCCATTTTTCTCCTTCTCAATATAATCCATATACTCATCAACACTTGCACCATAGCCATCTTCAAAACCCACACCATAATTTATCCATGTGTCATCATCAATCTCTATATCAAACACTTCCCCAGCATTGTATGTAAAGCTTGCTTCTGTACCATTCCCAAGATAATATTGAGCCTTAACCTCTAAATCTTTAACCATTGCATCATCCCAATTACTATTTTCCTGTTGAACCAATTCAAAAGTTTCTAGCATAGCTTTCTCGCTACCAAGTGTACAAAACATATACACAATTCCCACGATAGCTGCTATACATATAAATAAATATATACATGCTAATTTTCTCGTCTTACTCATTTTGTCCACCTCTCTTCTTAGCATTAATAGAATATACTCGTTTACTATGAACACATGTCATTACTAACGCGGATACAATAAACGTGAATAAGTACCAAATCATTCCCCACAAATCACTCCCATCTATTCTGTCTATTCCAGCCTCCATAAATTTTTCATGCACAAGCATACCGTATATCAAACAACACAATCCCACGCATCCTATATTTACAATATATATACCTACTACAGCCAGCATATTGGCTAGTGCATTAGACCAAAATAAAGTTGCACGTTTTGCTGGGAGCATTCTAAGTACTGATATTTTCCCATCTTTTTCTCTCTGTTTGTTACCAGTTAAAGAAATGCCTGATACACCAATTATTATCATCAAGATATAAAACATCATTTCTTCCTTATCTGTTATAAATTCCACGGTTCTATAGCATATAACATCTTCCTCATCCGCCGTTTCCATTGCATCTTTAATTTCCTTATAATCCTCTCTTGTAACCAAATTAAAGCTATAAAGTCCAACCTGCACCACTATAGTTATCACTGCCAGTATAATCATTGGCTTTAAACTATTTGCCATATTGGTTATTACCAAATTTAAAAATCTTTTCATTTTTATTTCCTCCGAAAATCTAAACTTACATCAAGTATTTCTTATAAATCAGTATTTCCCTCTTCCCAAATCCTATCTACCAGCACTAAAGCCTCTACCTTCTTCACGTTGCAGCTTTTGAGTTCGTCTGTAAGCTTCTTTATTTCGCTATGAATAAGTTCCCTTTCTATCTCCTTTAGTTTTTCATCCGTCAAACATACCGTTGTCTTAGAATTAGGAAGGGTATCAATAAGCTTCTCATCCTCCATCTGCTTGTAAATCTTTTGAATAGTCGTCAGGTTTAGTCCCAATGCTGCTGAAAGGATTCGCCTTGAAGGAAGCTCATCACCATGCTTTAGTTCCCCTAAAAGGATTTTCTTCTTAAAAAATCTTACCACTTGAAGATAGATGGGCCCACTATCATCAAATCTTATGTTACTAAAGTCCATTGTTTTTCTCCTTTCCTCTATACTCTCATGCACAATACTATATTGTTTCAATCTGTGTGATTAAAGTCACACACCCTAGGTTAAAAAAAGAAGATTTGTTACTACTTGTTAATCCTGTTTCTAAACCGTCTTTGTTTAGATATTCGTACAAATCTTCTTTGATAACATATGTTTATCAACTGTACTATCTGTATCATACACTTTATTATTTGATATGTCAATACATACTTTTATACTTCTTCATTTTTAGGTAATATATCGCATCTTTGAAAATAACATAACCCAATAACAAATGCAGCCAAGCACAATATAACATTTATTACAATACCATCTGTATATTTAATATCTGAAGCACAAGTTATTTTATTGTGAGACAGCATAGCATAATTACTAATCAACCATTTTTTCGCATATATTGTTGATAGGATTACTATACTTTGCACTACTATAAATCCTATCATCGGTGATAGAATTAATGCTAATACCATCTGTATCAAACTTAGGGTTATACTGGTAAGTAATGGCATAACCATCAAAACAATTAAAATCTCTTGAGATTTTCCTGCAATCATATCAATATTGCATACATCTCTTGCAATGTCTGTAGTTAACTCCCAATCCCATTTGCACCCCGCAATTTGTGCTGAAACTATTGTTACTATAAAAATTATTACATAAAGTAAACTTACCATAGTAACATTCCATACAATTTTGCTAATCCACCATTTTGCTCTAGAAGATGAACGAAGTAGTACCTGTTGTCCATAAGCATGCAAATCGTTCATGGCATAATACCCTATTGTGTATGATATACCCACTTGAATTAATAGCCATAACACAGGTATGACATACATACTAAACATTCCTTCTGGAATGTACCTTGGTCCTCCCAGAACAAAACATATATAATCAAGAATATCTGCATTAATCTTATTATTGTCAATTACCATTTTAATAGAATTAACTCCAATGATATTAATTACAACAATAACTAATACGAATATTCCGATTTTATAATATGTATTATGCCAGCCATTCCTTAAATCGTACTTAACAAGTTTCCTCATATAATATGTCCCTTCTCCATTTGTATTACTTCATCTGCCAACACATTCATCTCATCAGCATCATGACAGGCAATAATAATTAGTTTGTCTTTCTTTTTTAATTCTTCTAAAAGTTCTCTTACCAATTCCACTCCTGCTTCATCAATAGCGTTAATAGGCTCATCTAATACTATTACCTCTGGTTCTCCCATAACAGCACAAGCAATTCCAAGTTTTTGCTTCATACCTAAAGAATACTTCCTGTATTTTCTTTTATCGTATGGTTCTAAACCAACTTTTATCATTACATCACATATCTCTTCTTCACTAGTTTTGCCTTTAATAGAACTTAATAGTTCAAGATTTTCATATCCTGTATATCCAGGTATAAAAGATGGATTCTCAATTAACGCACCTATACTTTTAGGAACATCTATATCTCTCCATAAGACAACACCATTATAATCCACTGTCCCATTAGTAGGTTTGATTAATCCACATATTACACGCATAAGCATAGTTTTACCGCAACCATTTTTTCCTTTTAATCCATATACTTTTCCACTCTCTAACCTTAAATTAATATTACTTAACACTTCAGTCTTTCTTATAGACTTTGATATATCCTTTAATTCTATATACATTCTTACATTTCCTCCTAGTTTAATACTTCTACTCTGCTAACATATTGATTATTCTTATCCCCAGGAAACTCGTAATACACCTTAGTCTCTTCAACCTTATCCCACAACTTTTCATTAAGAAGACAATTACTTATAGAATAAACATTATACATACTAGTAGATTCCCCAAACTCAAGGTTACTAATATATACATATTCATCCTTTTGAATGTCTTCTTCTATCGTTATCTCATGTCCAATATGCCAATATCTACTGTACAAGGTAAGCTTATAGTCATAGTCTATCTTCTCACTAACTTCTTTACTAATGCGTTTGATATTCTTATCCACCACTATATATCTATACTCATACTCGTCATTACCCGGCATTTCATATTCTTCTATATCGAACTCACTCATCAATTCTTCCTTAGTGTACATCTTGGCACTAACTGTGAATTCATATCCACCACACTCTATTGCTGTTCCTTTATCGTAATATCTTATATCTGGCTTTACTGCCTTACTTCTCAAGTACATATACGCTACAATATAAGCTATAATAATGGCAATTATGCACACAAGAATAATTATCTTTTTAATTCTTCTTTTTTTTCTAATAACCATAGCATTATCCTCCCGCTTTACAATATGTCCCTTTTGGCTTCTCTTGTTACAAATAAAACATACAGTCCCGTTGCTACAACCAATGATATTACAATACCTATTATTGGATTAGAATTACCAAATATGGTCAAGAAAAAATATGGGAATACCACTGAATACTTTACAGGAATAAACCCTGGTAAATAAAAAAGTATTAACATAAAAAAGAATGGCATTAACTGAATGGTAAAATAATTCTCAGAAAACGCTGATACTGTAAGGGCAATACATGCTAAAACACCACCCCATAAAAACCATGCAAAAAGCAATAACACTGCTGCTATATATGGATGGTCTAACATATATTCTCCCCAGCTGGTTACTGCTGACATTAAAGTTCCATCAGTACAAAAATAGTCATAGGGTATATATAATCTTACTAAAAGAAAATCTACTATCAATGGTATTGTTACCGCTATTCCACCTGTAATAAATGTTGCTATGTATTTCGCCTTAATGTATGTCTTCTTTCTTATTCGCGTACATATATTCTTGATGACACCACTTTTCTTATCCTTATAATATGAAGCCGCAAATGGCAACACAGCTATAATTCCAACAAAATAAAAATAATATATCGAGGCTGCATCCAAAAGACTTGGAAACCACAGATTGTAAAAACCACCTCTTGTAAAACTAGTATATTCTTCATATATTTGCCACATTTTTTTTGATTTTTCAAATTTATTAATCCACGGAATAAGCTGGTACAACATACAAGCAATTCCCATAGTTAGAGATATTAGCATTCCTATGCTGGTACAACCTCTTTTAAGTTCTAATTTAATCATCTTAAACATCTTTATGTCTCCTCCAAAAAACCTTAAACCTAGTCTTACTGTATCAACTTCATTAATATATAGTTTTGTGTGTTGTAAGACTCTTGACTACCTGTAGAATAGTTAGTATAATTCGTGTCATACACTAAATACGCCTTATCCATATAATCTACCGGAACTATATATCCAACTCTAAAAGTTATATCATCACCCTTTCTCATAGGGTAAAATCTTGGGTCTATATCTTCATCTAATTCAGGCATATTTTCAACTATATCGAAATACTTAGGCACAATATTCGCAATATCAACATTTCCATTTCCTTTACCTCTTTCACCGTAAATTCGTGGAGATACTTCAATCAACGCCTTTCCTGTCTCTTCCTCTTCTAAATAATATATAAATGGCACCACATCTGTTTCAACAACCCATTCACAATCACATTTCAAATTAATATCAAACATAACTAACCTATAGTCTACATTCTCTACTTTTACATCATTTATACTATTTGGTCCACCATAATATTTATAATAACAACAATTTGACAGTTTGCCATCGGCATCTAGTTTTTTAACAAATTCTTCTCTATCAATATCATATTCTGTAAAATACTTAGAGTCCAATCCAGCGAAATTATCTCTCACTTCAAAATTACTATATGTAACTGTAGTCTTTATTGCTTCAACATAATATGGTTCACCATATTCTAACAGCCTTTCTTTATTATATATCCCTGCACCTTTTAACTTTTCTGGAATTGGATTGGATTTGTTATAATCTTCTTGTTTTTCTAATAGTTCTAATAGGTACTTTTCTTCTTCCTTAGATAACCCATAAACAGGCGTTCTTTCTATTATCCTATTCTCTGGATCAAATACTTTTACTTTTGGTTCATCTATCCAGGAAAAATATTCCATTAGATTAATCTTTCCTGCTGGAATGTCCTTAATAGAATTCTTTGTATCATCTATACTTTCTTTATCAGCACTATCTTCTTTTATCTCCTTAACATATTCTTTTGCTTTATCTATACTTTTGTCCAGTTTTCCTGTTGCTATTCCAATAATTAATAGGATACCTATTGCTAAAGGAATTATATATATCACTTTTTTAATTAGTTTCTTCATGACTGTTCTCCTCTCTATTATCTAATTAATATATAGCTGGTAACCATCTTCCACTATGGCTTCCTGCATAAGTAGTAACCATGTATGCCTTAACTTCGCAATTGCCATATGTTCCATATGCAGTATTACTAATTGCAGCATATCCTGCTTTTTTAGGTGCATAATATGGGTGATATGTAGTGCCATAATATGTCACATCCACATATTCTCCAACTTCATTTTTAGCCCACACAGTGCATCCTACCTGACTGGAATTACCTTCATCATACCATACTCTTACAGGTGTTCCATTCAATTTATTAGATGCTCCT
>JAFQMS010000024.1 GCA_017396145.1 Lachnospiraceae bacterium | reverse complement strand
GAATGTTCCTGCCATAACCATCTGCGTTGCCATAAATAATATAATTAAGTCAAAAAGTCTTTGCACAAATTGGCTTAAAGAATTAGCGGTAGCCGCAACCATAGACGTTTTGTATCCCGCTTTTACATACTCTGCCTGCAAATCCCCCCATTTTCTTTCCAACTTGGCCTCTATTGCATAAGACTTTACTGTCTGCACACCTGTTATTGCCTCAACAAGGAAAGACTGTGACTCTGAACCTGCTCTAAATTTTTCATCCAGTCTTCGTTTAAATAGCGGTGTAATAGCAATAGAAATAGCAGCATACAAAAGGATAGATATTGCAACAACACCTGTTAATGGCACACTGTAAAACATTAATACCGCAATATACACAATTATAAAAATCAGATCCAAGAAAGATGATAACGGTGTTCCCGTAAGAAAATTCCTTATAGAATCCAACTCTCTTACTCTGGCAACTGTCTCACCTACACGTCTGTTCTCAAAATACCTGAGCGGAAGTGAAAACAGATGCTTAAACAGTTTTGAACTTAACAATACGTCTATTCTGTTTGTGGTATGAGTAAATAAATAATTCTTTGCAAGACCAATTATTAATTCAAATACGTACCCAACAGCTAAACCTATGGTTAATACATACAATGTCGACAATGCCTTATGTACCAATACTTTATCTACAATAACCTGTGTCATCATAGGTGCAAGCAATCCGATAATCTGTATTGTCAATGTTGCTATAAGTACTTCAATAAATTCCTTTTTGAACTTGAAGATTGTTGGTATAAACCATTTAAAACTAAAAATAGCGTCTTTATCAACAATACCTTTCTTTGCTATAAGTATTGCATTACCATCCCATTCTCTCTTGAAATCCTCTACGGATAACTTTTTAGAACCCTTATCCATAGTAAAAAGCATTACTTTTTCATCTTCTATTTTTGCAAGGATAATAAACTCTCCATCCTTATCCTTTACAATTACCGGCATATTCAATTCTTTTATCTTATCTAACGATACTTTAGCAATCTTTGCCTTCAAACCTAGATTTTTACAAGCACTGACTATGTCTACTTCATTATACTTCTCTCCTCTGGGTTCTATGACATTGCTCATCTGCGTGGCGTCAACATTTATTCCCAAAAACCTCACAACAATCAGCAAAGCATTTAATCCCGAATCCATCTTATTCATTCAGATATACCGCCTTTTATATTTTATAGTGGCTATAAAGGACTCAATACTTTGTTAAAAAATTGGCACAAAAAAAGTTGCAATGACAAAATCATTGCAACCGAACTTTCATAGCAAAATATACATATACATACAGTTATATCACCTTAGAATTCCAGCTTTGCGTCCTTATATTTCTACAAGTTTGCCCTCTTATTATCCCCTATTAGCCTAAAACCGTATTAAATTTTAGCATTTTTTGCCATATATGTCAATCAAATATACATACAATTTTGTATATTTTGTTGTATACACCTTTTTTCTACACAATTCTTCAGCATTATAGATAATATAATTGTATTCTCATACTTATACAACAAAAATAAGTGCAATAGTCTGAAACTATCGCACCTATGATAACTATTATCGCATTATTTAAAACAAAATGTTCCCACCCAGAGTCGAACTGGGGATTGAGACTTAGGAGGTCCCCGTTATATCCACTTAACTATGAGAACAGATGCGGTTTAAGTTTCCTTTCACCGCCAACGTTACATATTGTAACATAAACACTTCAACTTTGCAAATACTATGCAAATTAATCTTTAAACCTTACATGACCCTGTAGCCATATCTGGCCTTTAAATCTTCTTCCTATCTTTGGTTCTCCAAGTAAATCCCTTGCGGCAATTGCCATGGTAAATACAATATCATTACAGTTTAACGACATTATATATATCTTTTCATGAGTGTACACATTGATTTCCTCTTCAAGGTCAAGAATCTCTCCAATAACCGAATACTGGTCACATTCTACTCCACATGGCATAAATGTTGAATCTACGATAGTAAACACATCTTCGTAAAGAATTCTTTGGGAAATAGATGTGTAGGTATCTATGTCTTTAAGAGTGAGACTTTCAATTGCATCTTCGTCACCACTCTTTGCTGCCGCAATAAGCTTTCTTCTTTTATCCTCAGCATCCCTGCGTACCTGACTGTCCTTACCAGGCTTAGCTATGGGAAGTAATATCATACCGCCCAAGGAAAGTGCTGTCAGAATAGTTTTTTTGTTCTTAAGAGGTTCTTTAGACAATGCATTTTTCCTATCCGGAAGAAACATCTCCGGTTTGAAATCTTTTATGCCTGCAACATAGTCCATATAATCACACACATTTTGCAAAAAAAAGATAAGTGTTACGCCAGTCTTGATTTCATCACATATTACGGCGTACGATTCTTTATCCACATGTCTTTCTAAAGTTATTTCTTCGTTATCCGTAATCCTAGAACCCACAACGAATGGGAAATAATACTCATACACAAATTTCTTTCCCTCATATCTGCCGTATATGTACACACCCGTAGATGGACTTACACGTACAATAATGACCCCGCGCTTAAACATCTCCTGCTTCAACACAAAGCCTGCATCAAGACACTGCTTAATTCCTGCCTGTATGAATTTCTTTTCTTCTTTTGAATCCATATCGGGAAACCCCAGTGTTCTTATAAATAAATTCATATTTTCTCTCCAAATATACCTGACTACAATGTATCAACAATAAATGTTGTCAGGCACTTCATAAGGTCCCTAATAACCTCTTCTTTATACTCACTTCCATCAGCATGTCTTAACATCTTAATTACAGGTCGGTCTGTAATCTCTTTATTCTGAGTAACTACCATACCTACCTCACCATCATTAAGTACCACTTCCATACCTACCGGATACACTGCAATACTCTCTAAAAATTTACCTGAGATTGTTGAGTCATATATTCTTCCAACATTGTCACGTATGTATTCAATAGCCTCATACATCTTGACTTTCTTATTACCAATACCACTTATAAGGCTATCGAAATCATCGCACAATGTCACCAACTTAACCTCCGGCTTCAGCTTTGCACCTCTTTGCTGAAAAGGATATCCTTCTCCATCAATTCTCTCATGATGGAGAAGAATAATTTCTTTAGATACATCTGAAAGCCACTCTTCTTCTTGCATAGAACTATAGCCATATACTGTATGTTTCTTGTATTCTGACAATTCCTGCGGTGACATCTCTGCCGGTTCCACATTAATATACGGCACACTAATATACTGCAATCCGACATCATGCATAATAGCCCCCATTGCTACATTACGCACCTGGCGTTCACTCATTTTTAACTTGAGAGCCATTATTGTAGAAAGTGAGCAGACATTAATACAGTGAGAATACATATCTGTACTAATATTTCTTACCTCTGTAAGTCTTCCGATAACTTCCGGCTCAGAAAGAACATTATCTACAATCTTCTCAGCCTCTTCACCTATCTTCTTAAGTTCCTCATTATGTTTATAAATGTGACGTTTAAGTACTTTTTCCAATATAACCTTAGACTCAGCATAAGATTCATCTACACTATAAGTTACTTCCTCCACATCCTTAACGAACACTATGTCTATACCATAGTCCTGCATTCTCTCAATGTACTCTTGTTTAAGAATTGTATCGGCATGAATAAGCACAGAGCCATTGTTGGCGATTACCGGAACCGCCAACTCTTCTTCACCTTTTAACTTACTAACCAAAACCTCTCTCATATGTTATCCCTCGTAATAAGATAATAATTAGTTCTTTGCTACAATCTCTTCCTTTCCACCCATATATGGTCTTAAAGCTTCCGGAATTCTAACATTACCATTCTCAAGGAGGTTATTTTCCAAAAATGCAATAAGCATTCTAGGTGGTGCAACAACTGTGTTGTTGAGTGTATGTGCAAAATACTTATTCTTGTTCTCATCCTGCACTCTAATCTTAAGTCTTCTAGCCTGTGCATCTCCTAAGTTAGAACATGATCCAACTTCAAAATATTTTTTCTGTCTTGGAGACCATGCTTCCACGTCACATGATTTCACTTTAAGGTCGGCCAAATCACCTGAACAACATTCTAATTGACGAACTGGAATATCTAATGTACGGAATAATTCAACTGTGTATCTCCACATCTTTTCATACCAGTCCATACT
>JAFQMS010000023.1 GCA_017396145.1 Lachnospiraceae bacterium | reverse complement strand
GTGTAAGGAGAGAGGCAAGGGCGTTCAGACTCCACAGGCTGAAGGTATCTGGCTTGATACTCCTATGATTGATATGATTCATGGTAAGGGAACTCTTGAGAAGAGATTACCTGGTATGCTTCGTATGTACTTAAGATGTGGTATCGATATGAGAGAGGTACCTATCGTAATTTATCCAACACTTCATTACCAGAATGGTGGTATCAAGATTGGCGCTAATGGTATGTCAGATGTAGAAAACCTTTATGTAGCTGGTGAGGCAGTTGGAGGAATCCATGGTAGAAACAGACTTATGGGTAACTCACTCCTTGATATTATTGTATTCGGACGTAATGCAGGTCAGCAGGCAGGAGCAAAGTGCAAGGAGGTAGAACTTAAAGAGCTTACACTTTCACATGTTGATGACTTCTCTAAGATGCTTGCAGATGCCGGTATTAAGCCAGAGGTAGTATCTCCTAAGTTATTACCAGACTATAGACCAGAAGGTGTTACACGTCTTAATTAAATCAGCAAGGCTGATTTAATTAAACGTGTAAGATGGTGGCAGAAATTCGCATTGGAAATATATCATGCTAACGCATGATGCGAATTTCGCCACACGTTTACTAAAGTAAACGTGATTCTTATCTTAATTAAATCAGTCATAATAATTCCAACGGCAAAATAGCCGTTGGAATTTAGTGTGTATTTACAGCAATAAAAACTGTAAAGTAATATGTAAAAACTATTTGCATAATATTAACGGGGCAAATTATTATTTTGGAGGAAAGATGTTATGTCACTATTTGGTGGAGTTATCTCTATTTCAGGAATTACATTTTTAATGTTTTGTTTATTTGCTATAACAGCAGTAGGTTATATGTTTGGACGTATAACTATTAAAGGCGTAAACCTTGGAACAGCAGGTGTATTTATTATTGCACTTCTTTTTGGCGCATTCTTCTATGAGCCATTGACAAAAGAGCTTGTTGTAAAGAGTACAGAAGGGGAAACAATCGATTATGTTTCTAACGCCCTTAAGATTGTTGAAAATCTTGGATTGATTCTTTTTGTTACTTCAGTAGGTTTTATTGCAGGACCAAAGTTCTTTAGTAACATGAAGAAAAACTTTAAATCATATGTACTTATAGGTTTAATAGTTATTATAGCAGGTGGACTTTCAGCAGTTGCTTGTATCTTTATCGGCAGAGGAATCGGTGGAACAGATAATGAAAGCTTAACAGCAATGATAGTTGGACTCCTTTCAGGCTCACTTACATCAACACCGGCATTCTCGGCAGCTAAAGCAACAGTTGCAACAGAGGCATTACAGGATATTGTAACAGTAGGTCATGGTATATCATACATTTTTGGTGTAGTAGGAGTTGTATTATTTGTTCAGCTCGTTCCAAAGTTTGCTAAGGCAAATATGGAAGAAGAAAGAGCAAAGTTAGTACAGGTATCAGATGGTGAAGAGAAGAAATATACAGGTAAGCTTATAGACCTTGATGGATTCGGATTGGCACCATTTGCTCTTGCAGCAATTATAGGTACATTTGTAGGTATGATAAAGATACCTCTTTCAGGAGAGGGACTTTCGGGAACAACATTTTCACTTACAACAACAGGTGGATGTCTCCTTATGTCATTGATTTTTGGTCACTTTAGTAGAATCGGTAAGATTAGCATTATGCCACAAGAGTCAACACTTAAGGTGTTTAGAGAGTTAGGTCTTATGTTATTCCTTATTGGTGCAGGTATAGCTGGTGGAGCTAAGTTTGTACAGTATTTCGATATTATGTATTTCGTATATGGAGTGATTATGACTATTGCCCCAATGCTTATCGGATTTGTATTCGCTAAGTATGTACTTAAGTTAAGTCTTCTTAACAACCTGGGTTCTATTACAGG
>JAFQMS010000002.1 GCA_017396145.1 Lachnospiraceae bacterium | reverse complement strand
TCACCAATGGAATACGCAACAGAACAAAGTGAATACATAATGGAGTGCATAGTTAATAAGGATAAGGAGGGATTGAAGTCAGTGTTTTCAAAACATATAGCACAGACACATGACTTGGATAAAGAGATAGACGAATTTTTTAAGTTTATTGATGGGGAGATCATCTCATATGATGAGCCTGAAGGTTATGAAGGCGGATATACGAGGAAGGATGGAGAATATACAGAAAAAGAATTAGGAGGAAGAATCAGAAATGTAAAAACGAATAAGGATAACAAATACTATATAAGTTATAAATCTTTCTATATTAATAAGAATAACGAAGATTATTTGGGAGTTGATTATATAATTATTACCAATCAGACAAATAACAAAGAAGATGAACAGATAATTATTGGTAATTAAAATTGTTGTAATGGAATATCAATGTTTTCGGAGCATGTATCTGAAACTTACGACAGGGAATGTGGGATAAGCACGTAGAAATGTATGAGACTACAGATATACCGACGGAGTATGGGGATTATGAAGAAGAGTGGGAGGATTAGAAGTAGGGGCATTTATGTTGATGTTTGTTCTTGATGAAGAGGAACTGGCATATCATTCAAGACCAGATACATGGCAAAGAAGTTTTGGATATAGTGGGTTTTATGATGAAATATTTAATATGGCTACAAGGATGCATTATGATATGGTGACATTCAATGTAAGGGGGACAGAATATGCGTTGTGGATGTGGAAGGGAGATTACTGGAATCTTAAAAGTGGTGCAGAGATAGGCCTGCACTATAATCCTACAGATATAGAGGGAACAACACATTATGAAGTAGTGCCGTTTGAATTGCCAATGAAGAATTATTTCATTTTTGACGAAGACGGACATACAGTATGGATTATATGGGATAAAAAGGAGGAAAGTGTATTTGAAAAATTTAAAGATTATGTTGTTAATAGTGCTGACATTGACGGGATGTAGTTTTATGGATGGGGAGGAAGAATATCAATCACCAATGGAATACGCAACAGAACAAGCTGAATACATAATGGAGTGTATAGTTAATCAGGATAAAGAGGGACTTAAGTCAGTATTTTCAAAATACATATCAGAAACCCATGACTTAGATAAGGAGATAGACGAGTTTTTTGAGTTTATTGATGGGGAGATAGTTTCATATGATGAGCCAGTAGGTAGAGAAGGGGGAGCGTCTTTGGCTTATGGAGAGTATAGAGAAAAGGAATTATATGGACATACTGAAAATATTATTACTGATACGGGAAAGAAATACCATGTAAGTTTTATGATGTATCAGATATACGAAACTAATCCGGATTATGTGGGAGTAGACTTGATTACAGTTACTGATAAAACATCTATAGAAGACGGAGAACGAAAATATATAGGGTTAGATAGATGATGAGATACACAAAAGTGTTGTCGTAAGTGTAACAAGGGAACAGTGAATTTATCAGGAGATAAATGAGTGTAAGAGCGTCCTATATTTTAGCATTTAATCCTGAGTTTGAGGAACTGGATTGTAATGATATGGTGGGAATAGGAAGTGTGGACTTTGAGGGAAAATTTCATATCAAACATATGATGAGTACGTTATTGGTGAGTAATTGTGTGCAGCAGATAAAATAGATGATTTCCATTGACTTTATCCTTGATATATTGTAAAATACTCAATTATACGATTAAAATCAAGGATAAAGACAGTAGAGTTATATGAAATGTCACAGAGAGCCCTGGTTGGTGGAAAGGGGTACGAGTAGTGTAGCAGGAAAATCACTTTATCGAAGAGAATGCAAGATAGTATATTTTAGAGAGAATATGAGTAACATGCATTTTCTTCAGATGCAGGCTGAAACTTTAGTAAGCCCCGCCGGTATCCCCCGTTATCAGGAAAGCATATGATGGTATGCCAACAGGTGGTTTTTTAAGCGAGTAATTTACGCTCTTATCCTATTGGATAAGAGTTTTTTTTATTAACTTTATCGTTGAATTTCAATGAGAGCATAAGAGCTTTAGAAAGGATGATATTATGTACGAGAAAGTGTCTACAAATCTTAATTTTGTGGAAAGAGAAAAGAAGGTTCTCGACTTTTGGAATGAGAACAAGATTTTTGAAAAGAGTATGGAGTCAAGAAAGCAGGGTGAAACATATACATTTTATGATGGACCACCTACAGCTAATGGTAAGCCACACATTGGTCACGTACTTACCAGAGTAATCAAGGATATGATTCCAAGATACAAGACTATGAAGGGATATATGGTTCCAAGAAAAGCCGGATGGGATACTCATGGTCTTCCTGTTGAACTTGAAGTAGAAAAACTTCTTGGTCTTGATGGTAAGGAGCAGATTGAAGAATACGGTCTTGACCCATTTATCACAAAATGTAAAGAAAGTGTTTGGAAATATAAAGGTATGTGGGAAGATTTCTCAGGTACTGTTGGTTTCTGGGCTGATATGGACGATCCTTATGTAACTTATCATGATGACTTCATTGAGTCTGAATGGTGGGCACTTAAGACTATTTGGGATAAAGGACTTTTATATAAAGGCTTTAAGATTGTACCTTATTGTCCTCGTTGTGGAACTCCGCTTTCATCTCACGAGGTTGCCCAAGGCTATAAGATGGTTAAAGAGCGTTCAGCAATCGCAAGATTCAAGGTTAAGAACGAAGATGCTTATATCTTAGCATGGACAACAACTCCATGGACATTGCCATCTAACGTAGCACTTTGCGTTAATCCTAATGAGACTTATGCAAAGGTTAAGGCAGCAGATGGATTTACTTACTATATGGCTGAGGCTTTATTAGACACAGTTCTTGGAAAACTTGCTACAGAGGATGCAAAAGCAGCTAAAGCAGCTCCTGCGTATGAAGTATTAGAAACTTATGTTGGTACAGACCTTGAGAATATGGAATATGAACCATTATTTGACCATGCAGTGGAAGTATGCAAAAAGCAGAATAAGAAGGCTTACTTTGTAACCTGCGATACTTATGTTACATTAACAGACGGTACAGGTGTTGTTCATATTGCTCCTGCATTTGGTGAAGACGATGCTAATGTTGGTAGAAAATATGACCTTCCATTTGTACAGTTGGTTGACGGAAAAGGCTGTATGACTAAGGAAACTCCTTGGGAAGGAACCTTCTGCAAGGATGCTGACAAATTAGTGTTAGTAGAGTTAGAGAAGAACAACCTTTTATATGATGCTCCTAAGTTTGAGCACAGTTATCCACACTGCTGGAGATGTGATACTCCACTCATCTATTATGCAAGAGAGTCTTGGTTTATTAAGATGACAGCAGTTAAGGAAGATTTAATTAGAAATAACAATACAGTTAACTGGATTCCTGAATCAATTGGTAAAGGAAGATTTGGTGACTGGTTAGAGAATATCCAGGATTGGGGTGTATCTCGTAACCGTTATTGGGGAACACCATTAAATATCTGGGAATGCGAATGTGGACATATGCACAGCATTGGAAGCAGAGAAGAACTTGCAAAACTTAGTGGTAGAGAAGATGCAACTAAGGTTGAACTTCATAGACCATATATTGACGAGGTAACCTTCCCATGTCCTAAGTGCGGTAAGACAATGAAGAGAGTTCCAGAGGTTATTGACTGCTGGTTTGACTCAGGAGCAATGCCATTTGCACAGCATCACTATCCATTTGAGAATAAAGATTTATTTGAAGCGCAGTTCCCTGCACAGTTCATTTCTGAGGCAGTTGACCAGACAAGAGGTTGGTTCTACTCACTTCTTGCAGAGTCTACACTTTTATTTAACAAGGCTCCATATGAGAATGTAATCGTGCTTGGACACGTTCAGGACGAAAATGGACAGAAGATGAGTAAGTCTAAGGGTAATGCAGTTGACCCATTTGAAGCATTAGAGACTTATGGTGCAGACGCAATCAGATGGTATTTCTATATCAACTCAGCACCATGGCTTCCTAACAGATTCCATGGCAAGGCTGTTGAAGAAGGTCAGAGAAAGTTCATGGGTACACTTTGGAACACTTATGCGTTCTATGTACTCTACGCTAACATTGATGAGTTTGACCCAACGAAGTATTCTCTTGATTACGACAAACTTCCAGTAATGGATAAATGGTTGCTATCTAAACTTAATTCAACTGTTAAGGCAGTAGATGATAACTTATCAGCATATAAGATTCCGGAAACTGCTAAGGCGTTGCTTGAGTTTGTTGATGATATGAGTAACTGGTATGTAAGAAGAAGTAGAGAACGTTTCTGGGCTAAGGGAATGGAGCAGGATAAGATTAATGCTTATATGACATTATATACTGCACTTGTTACAATCTGTAAGGCAGCGGCTCCAATGATTCCATTTATGACAGAAGACATCTACAGAAATCTTGTATGTTCGGTAGATAAGAGCGCTCCAGAAAGTATTCATCTTTGCGACTTCCCTGAAGTGGATGTGAATTTGATTGACAAAGAACTTGAGAAGAACATGGAAGAGGTTCTTGACATCGTTGTACTGGGTAGAGCATGTAGAAATGAAGCTAACATTAAGAACAGACAGCCAATTGGTAAGATGTATGTTAAAGCTGATGGTGAACTTTCTAAGTTCTATCAGGAAATCATTGAAGATGAGTTAAATGTTAAGGAAGTAGCATTTACTTCTGATGTTAGAGATTTTACTTCTTATAAATTTAAACCACAGTTAAAGACACTTGGTAGAAGATTTGGTAAGCAGCTTAATGACCTTAAGGAAGTTTTAAATAATCTTGATGGCAATAAAGCAATGGATGAGTTAAATGAGACTGGTAAGCTTGTAATTACTCTTGCAGGGGTTAACGAAGAACTTGACAAAGAAGATTTACTCATTGAAGCTGCACAGATTGAAGGATTTGTATCTGATTCTAACTACGGAATTACAGTAGTACTTGATACTAATCTTACAGAAGAACTTATTGAAGAAGGCTTTGTAAGAGAAATCATCAGTAAGATTCAGACCATGAGAAAAGACGCAGGCTTTGAAGTTATGGATAAGATTACTGTTTCTGTAAAAGATAATACAGTAATTGAAGATATTATGAAGAAGAATGAAGAACAGATTAAATCTGATGTTCTTGCAACGCAAGTTGTATTTGGCGATGCTAAGGGATTCACTAAAGAATGGAATATTAATGGAGAAAGAGTAACCCTTGGTGTGGAAAAATAATAACAAATGAAGAGAACAATAACGGCAAAATGGAGGATATGAAGATGACTAAGCTTACTAAGGAACAATTGAAGAAAAGTATAGCAGAATACTTAAAGTTACTTTTCAGAAGAGAGATTAACGAAGCATCTTCTCAGCAGATATTTCAGGCTTTAGCATACGCTGTAAAGGATGATATTATTGATAATTGGATGGCAACTCAGAAGAAATTCGAGGAGGAAGATGCAAAGACAGTATATTATCTTTCCATGGAATTTTTAATGGGTAGAGCATTAGGCAACAATATTATTAACCTTAAGGAAGATAAGATTGTTAGAGAAGCATTAGATGAACTTGGATTCGACCTTGACGCAATTGAGGATGAAGAGCCAGATGCGGCATTAGGTAATGGTGGACTTGGAAGACTTGCAGCATGTTTCCTTGATTCCCTATCTACTCTTGGATATCCAGCATATGGATGTGGTATTAGATATAAATATGGTATGTTTGAACAAAAGATTGAGAACGGTTATCAGATTGAAGTTCCAGATAACTGGTTAAAGCATGGTAATCCATTCGAGATGAAACGTGCAGAGCACGCTGTTGAAGTAAAATTTGGCGGATATGTACGAATGATTAAAGATGAAAACGGAAGAGATAAGTTTGTTCAAGAAAACTATCAGTCAGTTCGTGCTGTGCCATATGATTTACCAGTGTTAGGCTATGGTAACAATGTAGTTAATACTTTAAGAATATGGGATGCCGAGGCAGTAGATACATTTAACTTATCATCATTTGATAAGGGTGATTATCATCAGGCAGTTGAACAACAGAATATGGCAAGAACTATCTGCGAGGTGTTATATCCAAATGATAACCACTATGCAGGTAAGGAATTAAGATTAAAACAGCAGTATTTCTTTGTGTGCGCTAGCGTTAACAGAGCTGTTGCAAAATACCTTGAGAACCACGACGATATTAAAAAACTTCATGAAAAGGTATGCTTCCAGTTAAATGATACTCACCCAACGGTAACAGTTGCAGAACTTATGAGAGTTCTTATGGATGATCATAACTTATCATGGGATGAGGCATGGGAGGTAACAACTAAGACATGTGCTTATACTAACCATACAATTATGTCAGAGGCTCTTGAAAAATGGCCAATAGAATTATTCCAGAAACTTCTTCCAAGGATTTATCAAATTGTTGAAGAAATCAATAGAAGATTTGTCCTTGAAATTCAGAGAAGATATCCTGGTGATAACAAAAAAGTTGAAAAGATGGCAATTCTTTATGATAATCAGGTTAAGATGGCACATCTTGCAATTGCAGGAAGTTTCTCAGTAAATGGTGTTGCTCGTCTTCATACAGAGATTTTAAAGACTCAGGAACTTAAGGATTTCTATGAAATGATGCCAAACAAGTTCAATAATAAGACTAATGGTATTACTCAGAGAAGATTCCTTCTTCATGGCAATCCACTTCTTGCTGATTGGGTAACTAAAAAGGTAGGAAATGACTGGATTACAGACCTTTCTAAGATAGATGCCCTTGCAAAGTATGCTGATGATAAGAAAGCGCAGAAGGAGTTTATGGACATTAAGTTCCAAAACAAAGTTCGACTTGCAAAGTATATTAAAGAGCATAACAATGTGGATGTTGACCCTAACTCGATTTTTGATGTACAGGTTAAGAGACTTCATGAATATAAGAGACAGTTGCTTAATATCTTGCATGTAATGCACCTTTACAACCAACTTAAGGCTAATCCGGGTATGGATTTCTATCCACGTACATTTATCTTTGGTGCTAAGGCTTCAGCTGGTTATAGAAGAGCGAAAGCAATTATCAAACTTATTAATAACGTAGCTGATATAGTTAACAATGATGTTTCAATTGGCGGTAAGATTAAGGTTGTATTCATTGAGAACTACAGAGTGTCTAATGCAGAACTTATATTTGCAGCGGCAGATGTTTCGGAGCAGATTTCTACAGCATCTAAGGAAGCATCAGGTACAGGTAATATGAAGTTTATGTTAAATGGTGCGGTTACAATTGGAACTATGGATGGTGCTAACGTAGAGATTGTAGAAGAAGTTGGTGCTGAGAATGCATTTATCTTTGGTCTTAGTTCAGATGAAGTTATTAACTATGAAAATAACGGTGGCTATAATCCTAAAGACATATATAATAATGACCAGGATATTAAGAGAGTTGTTAATCAACTTATCAATGGAGATTATTCGCCTGAGGATACAGAACTTTTCAGAGAACTTTATAATTCATTGCTAGAATACAGCGGATATGAAAGAGCAGACCAGTTCTTTATTCTTAAGGACTTCCGTTCTTATGAAGAAGCACAAAAACGAGTATCTGAAAGTTATAAGGATAAAGATAAATGGGCTAAAATGGCTATATTGAATACTGCCAAATGTGGAAAATTCACATCGGACAGAACTATTGAAGAATATGCTAAAGAGATTTGGAATCTTACCAAGGTTGCAGTTGAAGTATAGTATCGAAATAATATCTAGAAAATAGCGAAGTATAGAACAGCCAGGCTTAGTGCCTAGCTGTTCTTAATAAAATTAGGAGTACTGCTTAGTATGGGAAAACTATATGTGTTAATGGGCAAGAGCTCTACAGGAAAAGATACAATATATAAAGAACTTTTGAAAAAGGATAGCCTTTCGTTAAAAGAAGTTGTGATATATACTACCAGGCCCATTAGGGATGGTGAAAAGAATGGTAGAGAATATCATTTTGTAGATAATGATACCCTACAGGTTTTACAAGAACAGGGGAAGATTATTGAAAGACGAGATTATAACACGGTACATGGTGTGTGGAGTTATTTCACGGTAAATGACGGTCAAATAGATATTAAAGACCAAGATTATCTTGTAATTGCCACTCTTGAAGCATATAAGGATTTTATTAAGTTTTTTGGAGAAGATAATGTGTGTCCCATATATGTAGATGTTGAGGATGGAGAAAGATTAACAAGAGCACTAGACAGAGAAAAGCAACAAAAAGACCCAAAATACGCTGAACTTTGTAGAAGATTTTTAGCGGATTGTGAGGATTTTAGCAAAGAGAAACTAGATGAGGCAAAGATAGAAAGAGTTTTTGAGAATGTAAGCCTTAATACCTGTCTTGAAGAAATAGTTGACTATGTGTTATCATTAAGTAATAGAAGATAGTAGTTTTAGTAAGTTTGATAAGTAAGTTCATAGAAATTAGATGTTACTATAAAGGAGGATGCCTATGGAGATAAAGGTTAATCAATTACCAACAGTTAATCAAACCCAGAATGTTCAAAACCAGGCATCTGTGGATGACACATTTAAATTTACTCTTATTAGTAACATTGAAGAAGAGGGATTAAAAGCTCGATTGAATATCATGATGGAAGACATTATCCAACAAGGAAAGAAACTTACTAAACACATGGATGTCAGGGACATGAAGCATTACAGGGAGTTAATTAAAGAGTTTATGAACGAGATAGTTAATCGTTCACACAAGTTTTCACGAGAAAACTTTCTTGATAAACGTGGGCGTCACAGGGTGTATGGAATTATCAAACTGGTGGATAAGAATCTGGATGAACTTGCTGCCCAACTTATTGCAGATGAGAAGGATAGCATGGCAATACTTAATAAGATAGATGAAATCAGAGGATTGCTTTTAGATATATTGACATAGGATTGTAATAATTAATCAGAATACAAAGAAGTATTAAGGTTAAGAAAGGAACAGTATGGGTGGGTTCGACGACGTTGTAGGACATGAAAGAATAATTGAGCATCTGACCAATTCCATAAGACTTAATAAGGTATCTCATGCGTACCTTTTTGTAGGGGACAAGGGAGTGGGAAAGAAGACAGTTGCAAAAGCATTTGCCCAAACTCTTCAGTGTGAAGAGAGAGGAATCAGGCCGTGTATGAAGTGTAAATCCTGTCTTCAGGCGATATCAGGAAATCAGCCTGACATTAGAATGATTACTCACGAAAAGACAGTCATATCTGTTGATGAAATTCGTACCCAACTTGTTAATGATGCCGGAATCATGCCTTATGCAGGACCATATAAAGTATACATTGTTCCAGATGCACATTTACTTAATGTAGCATCTCAAAATGCTATGTTGAAGACAATAGAAGAGCCGCCTAGTTATGTAGTGGTAATTCTTATAGTAGATAATAAAGAAGCACTTTTGCCAACCATATTGTCAAGATGTGTGACTATTAACTTTATGCCCTTGCCAGATAAGGTTATAACAAAGTATTTGATGGAAAAACAGATGGTACCTGATTATGCGGCAGATTTGGCGGCGGCATTTTCTCAAGGAAGTGTTGAAAAGGCGGTGAAGATAGCTGTGTCTAAGGAATATTCAGATAAAAAAGAAAGACTTATAGAAATACTTCGAGATATAGAAGAAGTGTCTATTGCTCAAGTAATAAACTATGCAAGGGATAATGGAGAAGATAAGGAATTCTTTAATGATATGTTGTGGGTATGCCGATGTTGGTATAAGGATGTTTTGATGCTTAAGGCAACATCGGATTTGAATGGGGTTTTATTTAAGGAAGAATATAAGTATCTGAAAAAGCAGGCAAATAATTACAGTTTTGAGGATATTGAAAAGATAAACCAGGGGATAGATAAAGCGGGGTTAAGATATAAAGCCAACGTTAGTTTGGAAACTATTATAGAGTTGTTGGTACTGACAATGAAAAAGCCTATGTAAGAAGATGCACCAACAGGAAATGGAGACTAAGAATGGACAATAATATGAATAATTCTTCTTCTAAGGAACAGACTAGAAATGGAGAAAAAGGTGGATATAAGAAAAAAAATCATTTTAATAAGAATAAAAAGAGATTTGATAAAGGCAGCAATGGTTCTGAGCAAGTAAGGGGAACAGATAAAAAGAATGAAAAAAGACAAGGGGAAAGTGGACATAAAAATTCTGATTACAAGAATAATGGTGAACACAGATATAAGGGAAAAGGGGATAAACATAAGCGTTTTGATTACAAGAAAAAGCACAGAGATTATAAGCGTTCTGATAATGAAATAGATCTTGTGAAAGCACAGAGAATGGGTATAGATTTAGAAACTGATATTCCAAATACAGATGCCGTATCACAAGATGATATAAACGAGAATTTGGATGCAAAGACAACAAGTGAAGTAATATCAAAAGAGGAAGTTATAAAGGAGAGAACTTTCAAAGAAGAGGATTGCGTACAAGAAACTCAGATTATGAATGAGCCTAAAGAAGAATTTGTTACTGAAGTTGTGAAAGAAGAAATTCTAGAATCAGGTACTAATAAAAAGGAACTTCCAAACAAGATAGATATTCTTGTAAATGATTTTAATATAGAAAAAGATTATGGAACTTATAAGCAGTCTGATAAGATAAAAAGGCAGGATGTAGCTGCGCCAAAGAAGATGATAGAAGTAATTGGTGTAAGGTTTAGAAAAGCAGGCAAGATATACTATTTTTCAAGAGGTAAATATGAAGTAGATACTAATCAGCATGTCATTGTAGAAACTGCTCGTGGAATAGAATACGGAAGAGTAGTGCTTTCACCAAGAATGGTTGAAGATAAGCCAATATATCATCCATTAAAGAGTATTATTCGAGTTGCTAATGCTAATGATGACAAAGTAGAGGCAGAAAATAGAAAAAAAGAAAAGGATGCCTATAATATCTGTCTTGAAAAAATAAAGAACCACAAACTGGATATGAAACTTGTTGATTGCGAGTATACATTTGATAATAACAAGGTTTTATTCTATTTTACAGCAGATGGAAGAATAGATTTTAGAGAATTGGTTAAAGATTTGGCTGCTGTGTTTAGAACACGAATTGAGTTAAGACAGATAGGTGTAAGAGACGAGACAAAGATTGTAGGTGGAATAGGAACCTGTGGCAGACCATTGTGTTGTCACACATATCTTTCTGATTTTGCTCCTGTATCAATAAAGATGGCAAAAGAGCAGAATCTTTCCCTAAATCCTACTAAGATTTCTGGAGTATGTGGCCGCTTAATGTGTTGTCTTAATAATGAAGAGGCATGGTATGAGGAGGCTAATCTTAAACTTCCTTATATAGGTGACCATGTGGAGACAGTTGATGGTTTTCATGGTGAAGTTCATAGCGTAAATGTAGTTAAGCAGATAGTAAGAGTAATTATTCACTTGGAAAATGATGAAAGAGAAGCCAGAGAATATCCAGTGGATGATTTAAGATTTGAGCGAAGAAAGAGATATGACAAGGTTGCCATAGATGATGAACTACGCAAACTAGAAATGCTTGAAAAGCACGATATTAAATCTAATCTTGAGGATGAATAAAGATGGGTGAGAATAATATCGTATTAAAAGAAGATGAAAGAATAGATGACCTGCAAAGATGTGGGCTTAAGATTATCCAGAATACTAAAAAGTTTTGTTTTGGCATGGATGCCGTACTACTTGCATCATTTGCTAAGGCAAAAAAAGGAGAAGTAGTATTAGACCTGGGAACAGGTACTGGGATTATACCTATAATAATGCAGGCAAAGACAGAAGGAAGTCATTTTACGGGAATTGATATTCAAGAAGAAAGCGTTGAGATGGCTAACAGAAGTATTATCATGAATAATCAACAAGGACTTGTTGAAGTACGTCATATGGATATCAAAGAGGTTGCAAAGGAATTTAAGGCAGCCTCCTTTGATGTTGTAACAAGTAATCCTCCCTATATGACACAAAGTCATGGTCTTCTCAATCCCGATATGCCAAAAGCTATTGCCAGACATGAAATTATGTGTGATTTAGAAGACGTGGTAAGCGCAGCAGATTATGTACTTAGGCCCAATGGAAGATTTTATATGGTGCATAGGCCGTTTAGGTTGATTGAGATTATAACAACTCTCACACAGCATAAATTGGAGCCTAAAAGAATAAAATTCGTATATCCCTATGTGGACAAGGAGCCTAACATGGTGCTTATAGAGGCTATAAAGGGTGCCAAGAGAAGGGTTACTGTAGAAGAACCTTTGATAGTATATAGAGAGCCTGGAGAGTACACTAAAGATATATACGAGATATATGGATACTAATAGAATGGTTATGGATTATAGTTAAATAAAAGCAGAAACTAAAATGGAGAAGCAGATGGCAGGAATATTGTATTTGGTGGCTACACCTATAGGAAATTTGGGAGATATTACATATAGGGCTGTAACTACTTTAAAGGAAGTAGATTTAATTGCTGCGGAAGATACCAGACACAGTATTAAACTTTTGAATCATTTTGAAATTAATACTCCAATGACTAGTTACCACGAGCACAATAAAATTCAAAAGGCTAAAGTTCTCGTGGACAAATTATTGAAGGGGACCAACATTGCCCTTGTAACTGACGCTGGTACACCTGGAATATCAGACCCGGGAGAAGAACTTGTAAGGCAGGCATTAGAAGCGGGGATAGAGGTAAGCCCGGTGCCCGGACCTGTAGCATGCATATGTGCTCTAATTATGTCGGGTTTGTCAACTAGAAGGTTTTGCTTTGAAGCATTTCTTCCCACAGATAAAAAAGAACAACAAGAGATTTTAGAGGAATTAAAGAGAGAAACAAGAACTATCGTTATGCACGAAGCGCCTCATAGAATGAAAAAGACTCTGGATATACTTTTAGAATATCTTGGAGAGGATAGAAAGATAACTATCTGCAAGGAAATAACCAAAAAACACGAAGGAGTGTTAAGGTTTACCTTGAAAGAGGCCGTGGATTATTATATGGAAAATGAAGCAAGAGGCGAATATGTTCTTGTTATAGAGGGGTTGGATAGAGAAATCTTGCAAAAAGATAAAGAAGAATCGTACAAGGCTATGTCTATAAGAGAACACTATGAAATGTATCTTAAAAAGGGAATGACGGATAAAGATGCAATGAAACAGGTGGCAAAAGATAGAAACATTTCAAAAAGAGATGTGTATAGTGATATAAAAATATAAAGAGAAAAACAGGTCAATCAATTAGAATGACCTGTTTTATTTATAAAGAGGAGTAATAAAAGTATATAACAAATTATTCTTGAATATATCCTGCGCGAATAGCTAATTCTTTGATTGTTTCTTTAGAAACTCGTTTACCACAGTATTCAATTAGATCACCCTTCTCGCCAGTGAAAAGGTCTGCTGGTTCATACTTCTGAAGTATAATCTGATCATTCTCAACATAAATCTCTAATGGGTCTCTGTCATCAATTCCAAGATTTCTTCTTAATTCGATAGGAAGTGTAATTCTTCCAAGTTCATCTAATTTTCTTACGATACCTGTGTTCTTCATTTTATCGGCTCCTTTCGACCTGTCATTAATTATCGTCATTGTACTGGAAAATTAATAAGTTAATTTTCTTATATAGGATAGCATTACATTGTAATAGGGTCAACATACAATATTAATAGAAAATAGTACAAAATTAAACAAAACATGTCAAATAATTTGGTAAAATCTCGATGAAATAAATTATAAAAAAGGATTCAATTGGGATGAAAAGAATAAGTATGGAAAAAATAGTATATAATGATGAGGGATATCAAGGTTTTCTTTGAATTAATTGAAGAATATGGAAATTGCTGGACGACAAAATTGGAAATAGGTTTAAAGAATAAATTTGTATAGTATTTTAAGAAAAATAATAATAAACTAGCACAAAATAAATAATTATGTGTGCTAGTTTATTAATGAACTGTAATGGAATAAAAAAATAGAAAACACATATTATATAATTAAGAGTTCTAATGTGATGGGAAGTATTGAAGGAAGTCAAGTATTATTGATACTTTTAATAATATGAGGGGTAGACGCGTGCTAAATATTATTTGGGGCTCAATGTTGGTAGTTGCCATAGTATATGGAATATTTTTGGGAGATATAGAAAGTCTTAATGAAGCTTTTCTTGATTCGTCATCAGAAGCTGTAAGTTTGTGTATAACTATGCTAGGAATAATGAGTTTCTGGATGGGAATTATGGAGATTGCCAGGAAAGGTGGGGTATTAGTTCATCTTGCAAAATTCATGAAACCTCTTTTGGTAAAGATATTTCCGGGAATTAGAGACAATGATAAAGCTCTAGAGTACATAGCTGCTAATTTTGCTGCAAATATTATGGGACTGGGATGGGCAGCCACGCCTTTGGGATTGAAGGCAATGAAAGAGTTGAAGAAATGCAACAACAGGGAGGATGGGGTGGCCAGTGATGAAATGTGTTCATTTTTAGTGATAAATATTTCATCTCTTCAACTTGTGCCTGTTACCATAATTGCATATAGGAATCAGTATGGTTCTGTAAATCCAACCGCTATTATTGGTCCTGCAATAATAGTGTCAGGAATTTCAACAATAGTAGCGATTATATTCTGTTTGATTATGACTGGAAGGGGTGCCGGAAAATGAGTGTTTTTCAGTACATATCAGGATATATTATGCCGTTAATGATACTGTATATAGTTGTTAGCGGTATTGTACATAAGGTGAAAATATATGATGAATTTGTGTCGGGAGCTAAGGAGGCGTTAGGAGTAGTTAGAAACATTTGTCCTGTATTAGTAGGATTGTTGGTGGCTACAGGTTTGCTTCGTAAAAGTGGATTTTTAGAAATGCTTGTAAGTTTAGTGGCACCTTTGTTTGAATATATAGGATTTCCGGAGGAGGTTTTGCCGTTAATTGTGATTAAGATGTTTTCATCTTCGGCAGCAACTGGATTGCTTGTAGACCTCTACAAAGAATTTGGCACGGATTCATATATTGGAATGATGTCATCCATATGTCTTGCGTCTTCGGAAACTATTTTTTATACCATGACAATATATTATTCATATGTGGGGATAAGTAAAACAAGATGGACATTACCAGGTGCACTGCTATCAACTTTAACAGGCACAGTTGCTGCATGGCTAGTGTGTGGAATGTAAAAACAATAAATGCTTGATTTATGTAATCATAAGGTAGATAATAAGTACATAAGAATGCTTTTTAATTACATAATAAAATGCTTTGAATGGAGATAATTATGGCTAAAGATGAATTAAAGAAACTAAAAAAGAAAAAAGATAAAGAAAAGTCAAAGGATAAGGCAAAAAGTAAGGATAAAGTAAAAGAAAAAGATAAGGTGAAAAAATCCAAGAAGAAAAAAGAAGGAGAGTCTGTACAAGAAAAAACAAGGTATGAGGAGCCTTTAAAGAATCTCAAAGAAGAAAAGGAGCCGCCTAGTAGTGAAACTAAGAAGTCAGGAGTAAAGGGCGTTAATAGTAAATATGATTTTCTTCTTAGTATGTCATTAGAGGAATACTTAGAACAGATATATATATTATCTGAAGGTGGAGATAAAGTTCGAGTTACAGACATCGCTACTTCGCTAGAAATAAGCAAACCAAGTGTTAACAGGGCCATTAATAATCTTACGGATATGGGATATGTAGAACACAGTAACTATGGTGGTATTGAACTTACAAGAAAGGGAAAGAATATAGCAAAACATATATATTCTAAACACAAAGCATTAGAAGCATTTCTTGTTGAAACAGTGGGCATTAGCGAAGAGAAGGCCTCTAAGGAGGCAAAGAATGCCAGCCATTACTTTAGTATAGAGACGGTGGAGCGAATGGGAAAAGTCTGAATGCTTTGTAATATTTAAAAAAGTAAAAATATATTGACAAAGGTGTTGTGGTATGATAAGATGCTCAGTGTTGGGGCAAACTGACAGAAATGTTAGGACGCAAAGCATAAGAGTCTAAGGTGTGAATGATTAAAAGATGAATTTGTAATTAATACATTAAGATAGTCTGGCTGCTAAGAATAAATCGTTATTCTTGGTGGCTTTTTTTATGTAAAATTACACCTTGTGCACGAAATTGATAATATAACATCTGAAAACACCTTGGATATAATGCGCAGTATATTTTTGGTTGTTATCATCAGTTGATATTATTTTAATGCTGAATATCTATTTATGTCTAAGTTTCCCGACAAAAGCTTTTGCAAAAGGGAATTAATACATTAGTGAAGTATGGAAGTGTTCATCACATTAAAACTATTATGTGATGAAGATTTCCAAAGAACAGGAGGATTTTATGAAAGCAAAAAGAAGAGTTATGATGTTGCTTATTGCAACATTAATTATGAGTAGCACAATGGTGGCAATGGCAGCGAATGTGTATAGTAAATCAGAGGTAATTAAAGGCACTGATGGAAAGTACGCATTTTCAGCAACTTTATATTACTATTCTAGTTGGGGAAAGGATGAGGGTTATTATTATGTTGCAAAGTCTGGAACAGATGCAGATATAGTAACTATTAAATATGAGATATATACTAGAAGGTATGTAGATGACAAAAAGAAATTCGAATCCATAAGACTTAGTGAGCTTAAAGCGGGTGGTAAGAAGAGATGTTATACAGAAGAGGTGAGTTTTAAAGATGCGGAATCTTTAAGGTGCAGTGTCAAGATGAATGGAACAGAATACTATATTGCAGCAACAAACGAAGATTATTAAGATTCCAGCGATATTAAAACCCTATAGGAGGTAAGCAAGAGCATAAGAGTTCTCTTGTGCTCTTGTATAATTTTTTTATGAAAGGAATATAATATGAGCCTTATAGATAGAATTCGAAAGCAATTAAGAGATATTCCTGCAAGTATTTTTTTAATTACAGGTCTTGCATTAACATTTTTCTTGTTTTTTAATGGCTTAAGTATTATTAATGCAATTGATTATGAAAAAGAGATGGAAAGCAAGGAAAACTATGACTTTACAGCTAATATCTCTGTAATATCTCCTTTTTCTGAAGGTGAGTATGGTGTAAATGGTACACAGGAAACAATAATGCGTGATGAAGATTTTGATGCAGAGGTGGAATTTGATAAGATAATTAGTATATGCAAATCGTATAAAGGAAACTGTTATGTGGTTGTAGATCTGGAAGGTGAAAACAAAACATTGTTGTTGGGGGAAATTTATATTGCATTCAATGAAGAAAAAGTTATTGAATTAGAGGATGGAAGTTATAAAACTCTAGGTGGAGATATGCCAAAGATGAATGGGATTTATATATATGAAGGCATGAAAAGTGATGTGCATAATATAGATGGCAAAGATAGCTTTATGGTTAATAACGAGTACTTAGAAGTTGATGGAATGATAAAAGATTATAGCATGGCAAAAGAGGTAGAAGGGGTTGTTATGACTTGGGATAATATAGGTGATTATTCTATGGACATAATAAAAAAGTATCAAAAACGCTTTATAGCAGATGGAAGTGGTGTACAGATAATATTTGAAAGCAATCTATCAACTGCTAAGGAAGATTTTGTTGAAGTGTGTAAGAGTTTCGTTGATAGTGGCTTTGAACTTGTAGATATTAATGAATATCTAAAGAGTATAAATGAGGATAGTGAGTATTCTGTTTTTGAAGAAGCATCTTTTGTATTAACACTTGTTTTAGCAGGTTTTGCACTTGTTAATTGTATGTACATATCAAATCTGTGGATAGATAGAAGAACAGATGAAATAATGATAAGAAAAGCAAATGGTGGTTCAATATGGGAAATATTTAAAATCCTTTTCAAAGATATATTAAAGTTTGCTTTATATGCTATGATAATTGCTTGCTTAATGCAGTTAGTTTATGGATATATAATTAAGCGCGACGGAACTTTGATAACATTTTCTTTTGAGGATGTAGCTTTAATTGGAGCAGGACTACTGTTGACTAGTATGATGTCATTAATTGTTCCAATAATTAAGGCTACAAGAATAATGCCTGCTACAGGGATTAAAGATGTGTAGTGGAAGAATTTATGTTAGAAATTGTTTTGGAAAGGAGAACACATGGGATTAAGGAAGATAATAAGATTTGCATGTGATGAGCTTGCAATGGATAAAAAGCAGTTCTTATTAGTGATTGTTCTTATGGTCGCAGGAATGATGCTGACAGGAACAGCTATCTACTTGTATGAATGTAATGAGTATAATGAAAGAATCTGTGATGAGACATTAACTAGGGGAGTGGATGGAACATTCTTTATAGATATATGTGATGTGGATGATGATTTAACAAAGAAGAAGTTGCTTGAAGAATGGCAGGAGATAGATGGAATAGAGAATATTGGTGGGTATGAATATAGTGATGCATATGTCTTTGAGGAAATAGCAAAGATTCAAAAGGATTCTCCCTATAAAGAAAACAAATTAATACCTACCGAATTTGATGAAGAGTTGTATAATGGGGCTATGGGGTTTGGAATAAATTATGGTGCAAGCAATCTTATAAATATATCTTTGGCAGATGGACTTACTATAGAAGAACCGCCTATACATACAACATACATATATCTTGGTAAGGAACTTAATGATATTCCTATAGGTAGAGAATATAAAACAAATGCAGGATATTTACATGACAATGGAGAAGTGGAAAGGTTTGAAATTACTTATATTGTTAAAGGATATATAGATGATGGTCAAAGGCTTATGGATAGCGATATTTATAATACAGAGATGGAACTTAAAACCTATTATTATGATTTAGATTATATGATGCTATTGGTTGGAGATGATTATGTTGAAGGCAATATATGTTATTTTTCCATTGAAGATGGTGCAGACTATAATGAGGTTCTAAAATCAATTAATGATATTGCTAATAAGTATGAAGAGAATGTTTCTATAGGTTCTCTTGAAGGTTCTTTTGCTAGAAGGGAAGAGAATGATGGTAAACAAGCAAAAATGCTTATGCAGTTGGCGACAATCATTATGATATCAGTAGTGTTTATCCAGATATGCGTGCAATCATCTAATATAATAAGGAATGCCAGAAAGTACGGAATAATGTATGCCAATGGTATTACAAAAGAAGATTTGCGTAGAATTATATGTGCTGAAAATGTAATAAAACTGATTGTTGCAATGTTTTTAACAGTGGCAGCATTTGCGGTATTCATATGGTATATGGATATGGGCAACGTATATAACTATAATATAGTGTTGTCAGTTAAGAAATTTGTTGTTGTAAAACTTATTTTAATTACTCTTGGAGTGTCGGCTATAGGTACAGCGGTACCTTTATTGGTGTTAGAAAACATGAAACCTATTGAGCTTATAAAAGCTAATAAATAGCAGATGGGAGAAAAAAAGATATGATTAAACTTGAAAATGTAACCAAAATATATGGTGATAAAGATAATGAAACAATAGCTCTTGATGGTGTGAGCCTTACAATAAAGGAAGGAGAGATGGTTGCTATAATGGGACCATCAGGCTCTGGTAAATCTACAATGTTAAACATTATTGGAGCAATGGATTTGCTGACGGAAGGTGATTATTATTTTAATGACATTAATGTGGGTAAGATGAAAATGCGTGATTTACATGTATTTCGTAAGAACAATGTTAGTTTTGTATTTCAAAACTTTGCTCTTATGAACAACTATACCGTGTATGAGAATGTAGAGCTTCCGTTGTTGTCTAAGAAAGTTTCTGCTAAAGAGCGCAAAAGAATTGTTAATGAACAACTTGAACTAATGGGAATTAAGGAACTTAAGGACAAATATCCAACTAAAATATCAGGCGGTCAGCAGCAAAGGTGTGCAATTGCCAGAGCTCTTGCATCTGGAAATTCTCTTATTCTTGCGGATGAACCTACAGGAGCTCTTGATAAAAAAACAGGCGAGGATATAATGGAGACCTTTAGAAGCCTTAACAAGGCAGGTAAGACTGTTATAGTTATCACTCATGATGAGAAAGTGGCATCCTATGCAGACAGAACAGTTTTTATAGAAGATGGTAAGATTAGAGAGTGAGACTCCCTAATCTTTTTTTCCATAGGGTTTGATACTTTGAATTTTGCTTCTTAAAATCACTCCCCTGATAAATGGATTACATAAAAGACTTCTTTTTACTGATTTCGTGCGAAGTTTAAGTCTTAAGGCGAGAGTTTTTTTGTGATACGCTTTCTGAATGCTCTCATAATTCTCATTCTGCGCAAATGCGTCTGCTAGTATTTTGCCGCTAAGCATAGCACTACTAAGGCCTTCAAATGAACTGGCACTTATAAAGCCGGCAGCCTCGCCAAGAAGGAATATACCGTCCTTTCCTGTAGTGAAATCCTTCATATTACGAGGACTGGAGACGAGGCAGGCCTCGGTCTTAATGGCTTTGCCCAGGCAGTTACCCAGAAAGTCTTCAAGGCGTGCTTTTTGAATGTCAAATGCCTGACGGCAATCCTTTTTTGCAAAAGCACCGCCGAATATGACATAGTTACCTTTATGGATTGTCCAAGAGCAGCTATCGCTGGTCTTAGCGTCAAAAATACATGAATAATAAGGGGTTCTTTGTCCGTTGTTTTCAAACCATTGCTGTATTGCAACATATTGTACTTTCATTGGAGAGAAGAAGGTGCGTCTTACAATAGAGCTACCGCCGTCTGCTCCAACTATTGCTTTAGCGTTTATTTGCACTTCCTTGTCACATTGATTTATGTAAAGCTGATAAAGGTCATTATGCTTTTCTATCTTGTTACATCTTCCCTTAGATACAGCTACATGCTGAGGAATCAAAGAAAGGAGCCAACTGTCAAATGCATATCTGTCCATGTTAAGATAATGTCTTTGATAGTAGCGAACCAGTTTCTGTTCTATGTCAATTGTTTCTACAGCAAAAATCTGTGGGTCTTCAAGAATGCTTTTTGGTAGTACCATATCAAATCTTGCCAGAAGCTTTTGGGCATCCGGAGCGAGAAGACCACCGCAAGGCTTGGACGAATCAGGAGATTGTCCATCTATGATAATTATCTTAAGTTCAGGGCAGGCTTTAGCTATTTCTTTTACAAAGATTGCTCCAGCTGGTCCTGCGCCTACTATTGCAATGTCGTATTCAATAATGTTTTCCATGTTAATCTCCATTCTCCAGCGATTTATCACGGGAATATCCTTTTCTTCACATTATAACACAAGAACCGCAGAAAAGTAATCTGCGGTTCCTGCTTTTGTCATTAGAGTGATATGTCAATCATTTGACCAAGATGTGGGGTAACAGAAGCCTCCATCATTTGCTGAAGTCCATCAGTGGTAATTTCGGCTGTTTCCATTGCCTTGTCCATAAGGGCGATGCCTATCTGAGTCTGAAGATTGGACATACTCATAGACATAGAGAGTGCTGCAATATCCATGCAAATCCCTCCTTTTTTATATAAGAGTTCGAATCAACGGATTGCTTCGTGCTTCGCACTCTCGCAATCCTCTACAATATTTGCATACCGTATCGCATTCGCGACACTTTCATGCTCATATTGTTTCGTGTCAAGCAGTCAGTCAACCACCTGTATGCAAGCATATGTGGTTGATGACTATTGACACTTGATTCATTATGCTAATTCAGTAACGATTTTCTCT
>JAFQMS010000022.1 GCA_017396145.1 Lachnospiraceae bacterium | reverse complement strand
GACTCATGCCCACATTCTTTACAAAAAAATACGCTATTACTTTTTGCCATACTTTATTAACCCTTCTTCATCCTAAAGCATTCGCTCATAGAAATCATTAATTATCCATTATACTATCTTTTATTAATCTTAATATCTAATGTCTTGCCCTCGTCTAATTCAACGCTAAGAACTAATTTTCCTCCAAGGTTTGTCTTAATAACCCCTGCGTCTTGACCCCCTATTGCAACTTGATATTCTGTCTCTGCTTCAAGTTCTAAAGTTACCTGAGAATCAGTAAAACCTTCAACTTGAAAATTCACCTCTTCTACTGTAGCACTAAAATTATGTACTGAAGTTCCCGGAACAGATTCGTATACAAATAAACCGTTTTTCTCCAACTTTGTTATATCTTTATATGTTTTAACCTTATACAAGTCACCCATAAATTCAAAATCCGATAATTTAGTTTTACTTGCAAGTTCATAATTACCAAAGCTTAACATGCCATCCTCTTTACGAATTAACTCTCCAATTACTGCCATGGTACTACCTCCTATGTATACACTATATTGATTTTGCATATTCAAAGGGCTTTTTTTCGCCCTTGAATACATACTTTAATTATATATCATTTTCTGTTTTATTACTAGATAAATTGTTAGGTTTTCTCTTCTTTAGTTTTATTTCGTCATTTTCACAAATCATTCTTACGGTATATCCATATCCTATATTACCTTGCAGATATTCTGTTGCAATTCTATCTTCAATTCGAGTCTGAATAGCACGTCTTAATGGTCTGGCGCCATAATCTCTATCAAACCCCTTTGTTGCAATCATATCTAGAACACTGTCATCCACTTTTAGCTTAATGCCTAACTGGGTGATTGCTCTTTCAACAACTTTATCAACCATCATAGATGCAATCTCTTTAATATTATCCTTGGTCAATGAATGGAACACTATAATATCATCAATTCTGTTGATAAACTCAGGTTTGAATACATGCTTTATCTCTTCCATAACATTGTTTTTCATCTTTTTGTAGTCTTCATTTTCATCAGAAGCTGTTGCAAATCCAAGAAGTTTTGGAGCAATTATTCTTCCAGCACCTGCATTAGATGTCATAATGATTATGGTATTTTTAAAACTTACAACTCTTCCCTGGGAATCTGTTATTCTTCCATCATCAAGAACCTGTAATAGTATATTAAACACATCAAGATGTGCCTTTTCAATCTCATCAAACAAAATTACGGAATATGGATTTCTACGAACTCTTTCACTTAACTGTCCGCCCTCATCATATCCCACATAACCTGGAGGTGAACCTATCATCTTGGAAACACTATGCTTTTCCATATACTCCGACATATCAACTCTAATCATATTATCCTCGCTGCCAAACACAGCCTGAGCCAATGCTTTGGACAACTCTGTCTTACCCACACCTGTAGGTCCTAGGAAAAGGAAAGAACCTATTGGTCTGTCAGGGTCTTTTAATCCCACTCTACCTCTTCTAATAGCCTTAGAAATAACGCTTACAGCCTCATCCTGTCCTACAACCCTATTCTTTAATATGTTTTCCAGATTAGATATTGTATTACTCTCTTCTTCCTTAATCTTACTAACAGGAATCTTAGTTGATACCGAAATAATATCTGCAACCACATCAGCTGTTACTACGGCTTCACCATCGTCTTCGGTCCTTACTTCTAACATCTCATCTAGTTTTGCTACAAGACGTTTTTGCTTTTTCTTAAGTTTCATTGCCTCTTCAATGTTTCCCGAAAGAATACACTCTTCTTTCGCTTTCTTTATATCCTCTAACTGCTTTGATACAATAGAAACTTCTTCATCATCATTGTTAAACATATTTAAACTTAATTTAGCACATGCTTCATCAATTACATCAATAGCTTTATCAGGTAGGAATCTGTCGTTAATATATCTTTCAGACAGTTTTACTGCACTCTCTATAGCTTCATCTGATATGATAACATTATGATGTTCCTCATACTTTGTCTTAAGTCCATTTAAAATATCTATAGCCTCTTCAATTGTTGGCTCTGCCACGTCAATAGTCTGAAATCTTCTCTCAAGTGCAGGATCTTTTTCTATTCTTTTTCTGTATTCCTCTCTTGTTGTTGCACCAATAACCTGCAACTGTCCTCTTGAAAGTGCCGGCTTTAAAATATTAGCTGCATCCATTGAACCTTCTGCACTTCCAGCCCCTATAATTGTATGGATTTCATCGATAAAGAGAACTATTCCCTCATCAGAAATAACCTCTTTTATTACTCCTTTTATTCGTTCTTCAAATTCACCTCTATATTTTGTTCCTGCTACCATAGACGGTAAATCTAGAGTTATTATTCTTTTATCTGCAATTATATCAGGCACCCTTCCCTGAACGATTCTGCTTGCCAGACCTTCCACTATGGCAGTTTTTCCCACACCCGGGTCACCAATCAAACATGGATTATTCTTGCTTCTTCTTGCAAGAATCTGAACAAGTCTATTAATTTCATCTTCTCTTCCAACAACAGGGTCTAAATGCATAGCCGCAGCCTGCATTGTCAAATCATTGCCAAACTGGTCTAATAACGGTGTTGTACTTCTTTTATTTCCTTTTGCTATAGCATCATAATCTCTCTTTGCCATAACCGGATCAACACCATATGCCCCTAGAATTTCTACATACATTTTGGAAATATTAACCCCCAAAGAGATTAAAAGTTGAGATGCCATACAACCCGCATCTCTAATTATCGCCATCAAAAGATGCTCCGTACCAACCAAGTCCGATTTAAATCTTTTAGCCTCCTTTGCTGCTAACGCTTCTAATGCGATGGCTCTCTTAGTAAAACTGTCTTTACTCTTATCGTCTTTTTGCAATACATTTCTCTTAGGGGCCTGTAATTCTCCTAATACCTTAGAAAGTTTTTCTTCTGTAACAGAATTGTTATCCAGTATCACTCCTGCTGTTCCCGGAGAACGCACAAGTCCAAATAAAATATGTTCTGTACCTACATAATTATGTTTAAACTCTGATGCCGCCAATGCCGCATAATCAAGTGCAAGCAATGCGTTTTCTGTAAATCTAATCTTCATCATTTACCTCTTTCCTAATAATATCTTAAATTTATAGTTGGAAACTATCATATATTTCGTCTAATACCTTATGTGCTTCCTGTCTTGTTATGCCCTTACAGGCACCTTTAGCAAGGGTAACCGTCATCTGTTCCATAAGTTCTTTGTATGCTTTATATTTATCTATATCGATACATATAACAGCGCCATTTCTTCTGTCAAGTTTTAAATATCCTTCCTGCTTCAATAAAGCATATGCTTTATTAACAGTGTGCATATTAATTCCAATATTATCTGCCAAATCTCTAACTGAAGGAAGACTCTCTCCTTCACTGAGTTTTGAATTAGCTATACCCAGAATTATCTGATTACGAAGCTGAATATATAATGCCTCGCTACTATTAAAATCTATCTCTATTATCATATATTCACATCCTTTGCAAAGCAATTTGTATACAGATATGCCAAGTAAATGCTCCCCGTACAGTAAATAAGGTTTTATGTGTTATACTAATGATATAACACATAAAACCTTAAGTCAACCACACAAATTTATCCTATCGTGTCTAATTTAGTCTAAATCATCTGTCTGATATCCTTTAAGCTTAACAAAAAGCTTAATTGAGAATACAAGTAAGATTGCCACAAAAGAAGCGAGTATTGCAATAATAATTGCTAAAGTTGTAAGATTTTTGCTGTATTCATCACTTGTCATTTCTACAGCATCCTTTTTAACAGTATCCCTTAGACTTCCATTGTATCTTTGCAATGTCTTTTCTACCTTATCAAACTCATAAAACTGGGCTGTACCAGATGCGTCAGTTGCATAGACGAGCAAATAATCACTGTTTTGGTCGTTTGCCAAGGTATATACAGGGATAGTTACGCTATCATATATTTTAAAAGAATTCTTTACATATCCGGTTGGGATAATAGAAGGGTCCTCTAAATCAATTATAGTATATGCATACTCACTTTGAAGAATATAACTTCCATCCTTCTCAAGGACTTTAAAGTTGTCTGAACTAATAAGTTCTTCCATAGGATTAGATTCATTTGGATTCTCACTTTGTTCATTTTCACTTTCACGATATACAGAGAAACTGTATTCCTTAGTTTTTCCTGACTGAGCAGTTACTGTAACTACCGGATGATTCCATCCAACTACTAAATCATCCAATCCCTTAATATCAACTGTTGCATTTTCATCATTAGGAACAGCACTCATTACAATATAATCATATTCATATGGAAGAGTTATTCTGTACTCAGTAATCTCCGGATCAAATTCTTGGTCTAGTTTTCCCGGACTAAGTTTTAAAGACTTTAAAGTACAGTCATCACTAGCATCTGTAGCCGCAGCAACTGCAAGTTGTAGACTTCCATAAGAAACTGACATGGATGTCTTATCACTTATATCTGTAATATTTGCATTGCCACCACTTATCTCAATATTAGTAACACCTGTGTTTATTGCCTTAAATTCAAGATTATATGTTTTTACCTCTACTCCTTCAGTGTTGTCAATATCTTTTACCTTAAGTATACCGTTATCACCTTTAATTGCATCTCCACCTGATACAAACTGAAGTACTTCAGGGTCATAAGCAATAAAAGTCTCAACATCTCCAATTAGTGCATCTTCGCTTGTAATCGTAAATACAATGCTTACATCATTGCCAACGTTTACCACTTCTGTTCCACTGGTAAACTCTACTGTTGCACTTGCTGCATACACTGACACAGGAAATACAACAAATGACATTATAAGCATTCCAATACCTGCAATTATTTTGTTAATCCTTTTCATATTTTTTATTCCTTTCATGCCAAAGTAAAGTCAATGATATATAGCGACTTACCTGCTAGTTAATGTTTAACATACAAAAGATAAGATGTCAATATTTTATGTTTACGGTCTTACTACATTAAGGATATATGTCCTTACATCTCCGTTTTCGGCAGTTACATTAATCTTCAATTTATTAGTTCCTTTTGCAATATTTACCTTACCCACACCATCTACAGTAGCTTTACTATTAACAGTTTTTGCATTTATTGTAATACTCTCGGTATCTGCTTCCACAATAATACTATACTCCTGATCCTTGCTGACATTAAAGGTTGGGGTCAATGAATAATCATTTACGCTCAGACTCTTTAACCAATTATTAGGGTTTTTCTTATCTGCTGGAAGTTTTGAAATCTCTGTCGGCATATCTTTATATACAGGAATAGAGAACACTATCTTCATAGTTTCGTAATCTTCCATCACCTTGTATGCATTGTGTATTCTAATAGATTCAGACCATGCTCCCTGAACATTTGACATATACTGATGATAAAATGTTCTGTTGTCTGTCACATTAAACTTTTCAAGATATATTGTATTTTGTCCCGCCTGTATATATGTTGCACCAATAAAATTAGCGCCACCTACAATCGCTCTGTAACGGTCTGTCCATGGTATTAAATTAGCTTTATTCAATGTAGTATTGGTCTTCGAGCCATTCTTAGCATAGTTAAGTCCACCATACAACGCACCATTAACAGCCGAACTATCCGATGCACCTATATTATAGTAGTTATAGTATCCTTCATATCCTGCTACCGTACCACTTGTTATACTACTTAATTTGTTAACCCCTGTGACTATCTCTTGTTTGCAACGAGATGCAAGATGATATGGACTAACCTTAGAATACTTAGCAGCTTCCATAAACACTTGTGAATACAAACTTGTCATATTCTTACCCGTACCTGCCGGATCCTTATATGTAATACTTGTATCATACATTGCTGTACCCTTTAATATACTATTCACTCCATCTATTGTCTGAGCATCCTCCTGATAAGACAATAACTCATACATAAATATTCTATCTTCATTCAAAAAGTTTCTAGGATCCATATAATGTGCCACAACTTCTTTAGAAGCTGTTACCCATGATGAGCCATCAAATACTGTAAATGTATCGGTAGCCCAGTTATATGCACCCTTCTCCATTGACAACCAACTAATATTTTTACTCTTAGGTATAAGATTTAAACCAACCTTTGCTTCCCCTGCAAGCGCCGCTTCCCAAGTTAGTCCAGTGTCAAATGCCTGAAACTCCCATGTTGGATGTGCTTTATGTAACTCTAACAGCGATTCAATGTAACTTTTAGGAAATCCCTTATCTAAAAGTTCCTGTCTATATAAATCATCCTCGCTAAGTTTGGTTGACGGTCTTACAACTATATCAATAACTGTTTTGATTTTATTATCAAGGACAGAGTAAACTGCAATATATGTACTTCCTTCTTTAAGTCCTGTAAGAGTACCATCTGCACCTACTTTTACAATGTCAGAATCTTTAACCCAATATTTTACTCCACTATAAGAATCTGTAGGCGCAAAACCTTTTGGTGCCACTGATATTGTTTCACCTTCTTCAACACTTCTTTCCCTGTGTCCAACCCAAATTTTATCCGGAACCTTACCCACGGTTACTTTTATTTCCGTCTTAATTGTCTTATCATAGGCAGAATACACTGCTATAAGAGTTGTTCCACTTTTCTTTCCTGTCAATACTCCACCTTCTGAAATGCTAACGATACTAGCATCCTTAATCCAGTATTTCACTGAACTTAAAGCATCTGTCGGTGCAAAACCTATTGGCGCCACTGATATTGTGGAGCCCAATTTAACAAGTTTTTCTCTTGTGCCTACCCATATTTTTTTAGGCACTTTCCCCACCTTAATCTCTATTGGTGTCTTTATAGATTTATCATGGGCTGAATACACTGCTATTAGTGTTGTACCTATCTTCTTACCTATTAATGTTCCATCCAAAGACACTTCAACAACGCTAGTATCCTTAACCCAATACTTAACTTCATCTAAAGAATTGCTTGGGGCAAATCCCGTTGGCGCTACTGATATCTTCTCACCCACATTAATATTTCTTGACCTTGAGCCCACCCATATTTTTTTAGGTACTCCCTTCTTCTCAGTTAATGTATTATTTGGTGTACTTGTTGAAACAGGCTCTTGCGTAATTTCAACATAATCAGATAACACATACCCTTTTATCTCTTTTCCATTAAATGTCGCTTTGATATAATACCATGTACCATCTGTACTAAGAATAGTAACCTTGGTATCCTTTTCAAGTCTTACAGTAACACTATTACTTACTAAAATACTGTAATTAGTTCCTGCTCCTGTTCTTACATTAAGTTTATCTGCAGTCACTTTACCCTGCTTTTGTGCTGTGTTACTTTCCTCTTTTTTTGTAATGGTCACATATTCAGAACTTACATATCCCTTTATGGTACTACCATTATATTTCGCACTTATATAATACCATGTGCCATTTTCAGACAAAATATCTACTTCCGTACCTTTTGAAAGTTTCACCTGAGCCCCATTAACAACTAAAATATCATAATTAGTTCCTGCTCCTGTCCTTACATTAAGTTTATCTGCTGACACAACACCTGTTGATGCTGCATTAACATTATCAACATCACCAATAAACATATTAATTAACGGGAACACAATTAATATTCCAAGAATGAAGGCTAATAATCTGACTTTGTTCTTATCAGTAAGCCAATTCTTAATCAATCTATTATTTGTCATATAATCGTCCTTTCAGTCTATTACTGTAGAATACTTAAATACTACTTTATTATTGTGTCATTTTTGTGTCATATCTGTTTTTATGTGTTATACAAAAAAAGTCATTAACATAAGGTATATCATACCTTATGTTAATGACTCTTATAAACTTATTTCAACTCTTCTATGCTTCGTCTATTGCCTTACCAATATCACTTCTCATAAACATTTTGTCAAACTCTACAAGTTTTGTAGCATCATAAGCATTAGCTCTTGCTGTCTTTAAATCAGTTCCCACAGCTGTTACACCAAGAACGCGTCCACCATTAGTCACAATTTTGCCATCTTTGAATGCAGTTCCTGCATGGAATACATAGTATCCTTCTTTATCTTTAAAGTTATCAAGACCTTTTATCTCAAATCCTTTTTCGTATGATACTGGATATCCACCTGAAGCAATACATACACATACAGCTGCATTGTCTTCAAACTCTAAATCAATCTTATCTAATGTTCCGTCGATACATGCATTAAACACATCAACAATATCATTCTTCATTCTTACAAGTACAACCTGAGCCTCAGGATCACCAAATCTGGCATTATATTCTAACACCTTTGGTCCATTAGGAGTAAGCATTAGTCCAAAGAACATTACGCCAACAAAATCTCTTCCCTCAGCCTTCATAGCATCAATACTTGGTTTATATATATATTTCTTACAGAATTCATCAACCTCTTCTGTATAAAAAGGACTTGGTGAAAATGTACCCATTCCACCGGTATTAAGACCTTTATCCCCATCTAATGCTCTCTTATGGTCCTGAGCACTAGTCATAGGTTTTATGTTAGTTCCATCACAGTAACATAAAACCGAAACTTCTCTACCTGTCATGAATTCCTCAATAACAAGTTTATCTCCTGCACTTCCAAACTGTTTATCAAGCATTATAGTCTTAACGCCTTCTTTAGCCTCTTCGAAGTTATTACATATAAGAACACCTTTACCTAATGCCAAACCGTCCGCTTTAAGAACAATTGGATAGTTCGAATTCTCAAGATACTCAATGGCCTTGTCTGCATCTTCAAAAGTTTCGTATGCAGCTGTTGGGATATTATATTTCTTCATAAGTTCCTTAGAGAATGCCTTAGAACCTTCTAATATTGCTGCATTCTTTCTTGGTCCAAACACTCTAAGTCCCTTAGACTCAAACACATCTACAATACCACCAACTAATGGATCGTCCATACCAACTACTGTTAAATCAATTCCATTATCTTCAGCAAACTGAGCCAATTTGTCAAATTCCATTGCTCCAATATTGACACACTCTGCAATCTCACTTATTCCAGCATTACCAGGTGCACAATAAATCTTATCTACCTGTGAACTTAATGCTACCTTATGTGCAATAGCATGTTCTCTTCCACCACTTCCAACTATAAGAACCTTCATAATCTTATGTCCTTTCCTAATTATATGATTACCATAAATCCTAATGGTTTAACCACAGTTTATCCTAGTCTAAAATCTCAACTCTTCTACCATGCACTCTTACCTTATCATTAGCAATAAGGTCAATAACTTGTGGTAATATATTCCATTCTGCTTCTTCCATAACTCGACGTTGTAAAACTTCAGGTGTATCATCAAACTTTACTTCAACAGCCTTTTGCATAATGATTGGTCCTGTATCTGCGCCTTCGTCAACAAAATGTACTGTTGCACCTGTAACTTTATTACCTCTTTCTAGTACACCTTCATGTACTTTCAAGCCATAATATCCCATTCCACAGAAAGACGGAATTAAAGAAGGATGAATATTAATGATTTTATTAGGATACTTATTAACCAACACAGATGGAATAATAACTAAATATCCCGCGAGAATAATTAAATCAGGATTAAATTTATCTATGGTTGTCACCAATTCTTCCTCAAATTCTACTCTGGTAGTAAAATCTTTAGGTGACACACATACACCTTCAATACCATGATTCTTAGCTCGTTCCAAGGCGTATGCATCTTTTTTATTACTTATTACCGCTTCAATAGATGTATTAGTAATCTTTCCTGAATCTATAGCATCAATGATGGCCTGAAGATTAGTTCCACCACCAGATACCATTACCACTGCTCTTAGCATATTATATCAACACCTTTTTCGCCTTTTACAATCTCACCAATAACATATGCCTTCTCGCCTGCTGCTTCAATAAGTCTTACAGCCTCGTCAGCCTTGTCACTGTCTACAGCTACCATCATACCAATACCCATATTGTAAGTATTGTACATCATTTCCTCTGCAATATCCCCATCTTTCTTAAGCATATCAAAAATTGCAGGAATCTTGTAACTATTCTTGTTAATCTTGGCTCTTACACTATCATTTAACATTCTTGGAATATTCTCATAAAAACCACCGCCTGTAATATGACTACAAGCCTTAACTCTTACTCCACCATCTTTTAAACTCTTTAATGCTTTAACATATATCTTGGTTGGTGTTAATAGAGTATTACCAAGAGTATCACCTAGTGACTCATAATATGTATCAAGTGCTTCTCTTTTCATATTGAATACTTTTCTAACAAGAGAATATCCATTACTATGTATACCTGATGAAGCAATACCAATTACAGTTTCTTTTCCGCATAACTCGGCTCCTGTAATAAGTTCCTTCTTATCTACAACACCTACAGCAAAACCTGCAAGGTCATATTCGTCAATTGGATAGAAACCTGGCATTTCAGCAGTTTCACCACCAATTAACGCTGCTCCTGCCTGCTTACATCCTTCGGCAACACCACTTACTATTGTTGCAATCTTTTCTGGTTCATTCTTACCACATGCAATATAGTCTAAAAAGAAAAGTGGTTCTCCACCTGCACAGGCAATATCGTTAACACACATTGCTACACAGTCAATACCAATTGTATTATGCTTATCTAATATAAAAGCTAATTTCAACTTTGTACCAACACCATCAGTTCCTGATACTAAAGTAGGTTCTTCCATATTCTTGAAACTATTCATTGAAAATGCACCTGAAAATCCACCTATTCCTGTAAGCACCTCAGGTCTCATAGTTCCTTTAATATGTTCTTTCATAAGTTCCACTGATTTGTAACCAGCCTCAATATCAACTCCGGCTTTCTTGTAATCCATTGTATCCTCCATCTTCGCTATTAGCGATTTTAATAGTATTTTATATATTATTACATCTGCTTGATGTATTCTTCGTATCCAAGTTTGTCCAATTTTTCTGCCTTTGCAGACACTGCATCTTTCATATCAACTGAATAAGCTGCAAGTTTTTCAACTAAAGAATCATCTGACATACTAAGCATCTTAACTGCTAAAAGTGCTGCATTTACAGAACCATTAATTGAAACTGTAGCCACAGGAATACCCGAAGGCATCTGAACAATTGAATAAAGTGAATCAAGGCCACCAAGTCCCTGAGTCATAATAGGGACACCAATAACCGGCATTGGGAACAATGCTGCTGTCATTCCTGGAAGATGTGCTGCACCGCCTGCACCTGCTATAATAACCTTAATTCCTCTTTCTTTTGCGGTCTTAGCATAATCAACAAAAATGTCTGGCATTCTATGCGCAGAAATAATTGTCATCTCATACTCTACTCCAAACTGCTCTAATGTCTTAGCTGCTTTGCTCATAATTGGAAGGTCTGAATCGCTTCCCATTAATATACCGACTTTTGCCATTTTTCCTCCATTCTAAAGTGCATAATGTACTAGAAAACACATTACCACTTTATTTTATAATTCTCTTTTTTTATCCAATAAATTCATTTATTGATATTATGCGTCATAATATAAACTGACACTGTTTAGTTTAGTTTATTTACTTATGCTTGTCAATACAAGTATTCGTTCAATTTTTCGCTTCCTTCGAGGACAAACTTGCCATTTTTAATAATATCTATGGAACTATTATCTTTCATTACAACCTTTATACACTCAAGTTCTTCATAAGGTATAGTAATATCTGTATGACATCCAAAGTAGGCTTTAGATACATCTGTTTTTCTAAGAAGAGAAATCTCATTGTCTTTTGCAACTATTTCTTTACCATTACTGTTAAATGTCTTAACATCCTCACTCATTTTGTAGCAAGTATCACCTACTGCAAAATGAGGACCACATTTCTCTGCAATAAGTATAGGCAGTTTTCCAAAAATATCATATTTTTTCCCCATAGAATAAGCCATCGTATTAGTACCTATAGCAAATTCTCCAATTGGCAAAGTATCAAATCCATGTAAAACATTCTCTTTAATGTAATGCTTTCCCTTTTCTAACTCTTTAAAATTGTCACAGGAATACTCTTCTATCATACCATCCTTAAATGTAACAGAAAAATCTTTATACATAAGTCCGTTTAAATATACTTTTTTTACATGAAGCACACCATTAGTTCCTTGTAACTTAGGTGATGTGAAAACCTCTCCCAATGGAATATTCACATCTGCAAGACAGTTCTCAAACCTAGTTTCTTTATCAGGATTTAGTATTTTAGTTAGGGCAACTTTCAAATCAGTTTTATTGCCATTTTCACCAATTATATGAATATATTCACCTTTATCCATGCAATCAATTAAAGAAAGTTGTATCTTTTCAAACTCTGCTGTATTCAAAGTATTAATCTTCACCGTCTGAGCAAATATCTCCTCAAAACTATCTCCAATAGCAGGAATTGGATAAGCAACTATCGAAAAGCTTGTAGTATCTAAATGCACATAGTCATTTAACATTATGTTAAATCTTGTGGTAAACTCATTGAACAATTTGTTCTGCTTATCGCTTAGTTTATTACATCCATTATGGTTTTCACACTCAAACTCCTCTTCTCCAAACACTTCTAAAAGCATTGGCCCTGCATATACTCTGGCTTTATCTTCATAGTGCCTGTAGTATTTTTCATAATGCACGAATAATTTGTCCAATAATTCTTTATCCAAAAATACTGCTTTATCAAACTTATGGTCGTATTCATATTGAGGATTAGCATAAAGTCCATGTACGCCAACAGGACTCACTTTTTTTTCCAATGCAAGAACAGGTGCCTGATAAATAATAGGCTCAAGATTTCTTCCCAGTAGTTTATTAACCACCTTTCTCATCAGAGGTTCAAATCCTATATTATATCTCAGATTAACAGTTTCCTTTACAGATAAATCAAGATTATTGTTTTTAAAACCACTAACATATGCCTCTACAAAATTATCTGCCATAAGTTCTAATGTATCTTCATTCAAAGACTGAAGATATCTACTTATCTTTATCTCCTGTTCACTTATATACTCTCCGTACTTGTATAAGTAATCTTCTTTTGACAAATCACTTTCCATAATTATCTTTGTGAAATAATCTTCAGATGATTCTAATGACTGTCGCACTTTTATTTCAGCCCATTCATCAGCATAATCACTGATATAATAATAGACAGCTTCCTTTAAAAACTTAATCTTGTTATCAATATCTTCATCTTCAAAAGCAATCCCAAAGCACTCTAAAAACAATTGACTTACCACATTTATTGCGAATTCATCACCTACAAATGCCCTGTTATATAGAGCCTGAATCTCTGCATAGATGAACGACAAAACACCTGTTAATTTTTCGCATCTTTTCTCATCCAAAATCCCCATAAGGCAATTATAAACATACTCAGGGTTTGCAAAACTGTTAGCATAGTTTTCCGGTAAGCACTCCAAAAAACCATCCCTATTAAACTTTCTAAGTGTTTCTAAATCTACACTATTAATGCCTTTTTCCAGAGTATCGCATATTTTCTTCACAAATATAAGATACTTTGCTCTATTGGCGAAAAAACGCGTCAAAAAATCAGCCAACATCTCCTCTTCTTTATTAACAAAAGAGGTCTGCCAGCTGGTTTTATTGTCATATTCATTAACAATTTCGTTAATTCTCAAAAACGTTAATTGGCATATTTCTGAACTTAACATCTATTATCTCCATTCTTTTTATTCATTTTACGCATCCCCACTTCTAAGATTCTTTTTCTCAATATTCCTCTCAATTAATTCTTTTGCATATTCCCATAGTACTTTTGCACCATCCCCTGTATTTTTATTTCTCTTATATACACTATCGCAATGTACATTATGTTCTCTCCATGCTCGTCCATCTGTCGCATCATTAAGCATTAGAGGCTGAACCTTATCTAATGTCAGGGCAAATTTCGCCTCTGGAGTTTTACCTTCTTCGAATTCATCCCATAATTGTCTCATCCACTGCGCCTGGTCCTTTGGCAAAATGTTGAAAATTCTATCAGCAGCCTTTAATTCCCTCTCCCTTTTAGTTGTATTGGCAGCAATATCGTAAGCATATGTGTCACCTGCATCTATTTCTACAATATCGTGAATTAACACCATAGATATTGTCTTTAATACATCTATATCCTGATTAGAATATTCTTTCAACAATATACACATTAAAGCAAGATGCCAGGAATGTTCCGCATCATTTTCTTTGCGAGAAGCGTCATGTAAATATGTTTGTCTGCCTATTTTCTTTATCTTATCAACTTCTAAGATAAACTCCATCTGTTGTCTTAATCTTTCATCCACTTTTCCTACTCCAGTCCAGCACATTTTTTTTGAAATACATCTACTAGGGTATATGCAGCCTTTTCATTATTCATTAAAACTTCATTGATACTATACCTGTTAAACTTAGTATCCACATAAACTCTGCATATCTCTTCAATTACTGCATAATATGTATCTTTTTCTAGATATCTGGCCATCTGACCCATTCTGTATGAAATCTGACCAAAAAGATTCTCATCGTAGAGTTTTGGCACTGTAAGGTTATCTTTACCATCAATAATATCAAACAAAATACCATATTCTTCCATTGACATGCCCGCCTGAAGTGCCACCACTTCAAACATACCTTTTACAGACAAATCATTAATTGCCGCTGTTGCAAAGCCATACTCACAATACGCATCTGAATACATCTGAAGATAATGCCCTGCAACATGCTGTGGTACATGTTTTAAAACTCTTTCGGTATTATCTACATATATCTTGCCTGGATCTTCATAACGCATAGAAAACACCCATGAAGTAATCTGAGACAATCTATATCTCATTAACAATTCCATATTACCTATATGAGGTTTTATCACATCGAGACGTTCTTTCAAAAATGTGTAATCATCATATTCAAGATTAATGTCCCCAACTATTCTTATCTTCTTATTACCAGAAAATTCCCACTCCAGTTTTTCTTCAATGTCATGCAATGAGTATCTTTCCTTAAATACTTTCATAGGCTCCTCCTTTTTGCAAAGTTATCCTTTACTTATCAAAGGACCAATGCTAAAATAGTTTGGAAATGAGTAGCACAGATGATCGCGCCGTCACGGTGAGGAAAGTCCGAGCTTCATAGGGCAGGGTGCCGGATAACGTCCGGTAGAGGCGACTCTAAGGCTAGTGCAACAGAAATAAACCGCCACTTATGTGGTAAGGGTGGAAAGGTGGGGTAAGAGCCCACCGCCAGTATGGTAACATACTGTGGCCATGTAAACCCCACTCGAAGCAAGACCAAAAATTCAGCAATGCGGCTGCCCGTCGCGCTGTAAGGTAGGTCGCTTGAGCCTGATGGTAACATCAGGACTAGAAAGATGATCATCCAATACAGAACTCGGCTTATAGTGCTGCTCATTTTCTTATGTAAACGCTCTTCTCTTATATATTACATTATATCACATTTATCCCACATTAAAACAACTTCCTCCAACAAATTCTCTTAAAATTGAATTTTTAGGAATTTCATTGCTTCCTACTCCAACAACATAATCCATAAACTTAAGAAGTCTTTTTGCTTCAGTATACTCTGGACAATCTCTATCTATCTCAAATAACACCGGTTCTATATACTGTTTTAAAACAGCCAATTCGTATATGAGCGCTGAGTTAAACATAACATCGGCTTCTCCCTGAAAAGGAAAGATATTCTCATCCTCACCTCTTCTTACAGAAGGCCACATCTTAATAGTATCCTTTGCCTTTGTACCTCTTGTTCTACAATCTCTTACTATTCTTCTAATAAGTCGTCCATCTGTAGTAGATATTCTGTTATGTTCATCAATATTAATCTGAGTCAAGGCACTTATATATATCTTAAATTTACTTTCCGAAGGAAGGCTATAAGATAACTTATCGTTCAAACAATGAATTCCTTCAACAACAAGAATATCATCTTTACCTATAGTAAGATAGTTGCCTTTATATTCTCTTTGTCCTGTCTTAAAATTAAAACTTGGTATTTCAACTGTCTCACCTCTAAGAAGCGCTGACATATCTTCGTTAAATTGTTTTGTATCAATAGCCTCTATACACTCAAAATTATAGTTACCATCCTCATCTAATGGAGTATCTTCTCTATTAACAAAATAATTATCCACTGCAATTGGATGTGGCTTTAAGCCATGTGTCATAAGTTGAATAGATAATCTGTGTGAAAAAGAAGTCTTTCCTGATGATGAAGGACCTGCAATCATAATTATCTTCTTGGTTTTTTCCTGAACAATCTGACTAGCTATCTGTGCTATCTTTTTCTCTTGAAATGCCTCTTGTACCAGTATTAAATCATTAATTCTTCCTGATGCTATAACATCATTAAGTGCCCCTATTGTATCAACTTCCATTGTTCTACCCCACTGATTAGATTCTTTTAAAGTATTAAAAAGTTTTATCTGTGGTTTATACTCATCAAGCATATCTGGTGTTTTAGATGAAGGTAGTTGAATAATTAACCCCTCATCAAACAAATGCAGTTTAAAATACTTAAGTATTCCTGTACTTACCGGCATATATCCATAAAAATAATCATCAAAATCATCCAAAGAGTATATATTTGTTTTTGAAACTCTTCGATACTTAAACAGTTTTTCTTTATCATACATTCCGTGATTTTTAAATAAAGCAACTGCTTCGTCAGTATCTACTGACTTTTTAACAAATGGTATATCTGCCGCTACCATTTCTCTCATTCGTTTATCAACTTGCAAAAGTAATTTCTCGTCAAGTATATTCTCACCTTTATACTCACAATAAAAACCACTTCCAAGAGAGAACTCCACATAGAATCTGTCCACATTTTCCTTGCCTACAACATCATAAAACGCTTTAATAAGCATAAATATCATGCCTCTCATATATGTCTTACTTCCATCCTTTGAGGCTGTAGTAAGAAACTGTAGTGTGCAATCTTCTTTTAACGGCTTGTTGAGTTCTTGAAGTTTTCCATTCACTTTAGCAAGAATAACATCATATTTTTCTTTCCCATTACATTTTTCTAAAAGAGAACTTATAAGAGTTCCCTTTGCTACACTTATGCTTTCTCCATAAATATTTACATTCACCATAAGTTTTTACCTTCGCCTTTGTAATAAGCCCCACGCTTACAAAAGCAATCCTTTCTTCTTAATTTAAAACTGTAAAAGGCTCCTTCTCCTGTGCCTTAATAACTTCAAGTTTTCGATTATTAGAAAACAGGTCGTCATCTGAATTGTAAACTGAATTAATTAAATAATCTCTTAAATAATCAACTATAAAATGCTCTGTCATGAAATGTCCGCCATCTATAATAGCCATTCCTGCTTCCCATGCATCTAAAGCTGTATGATGGTCAATATCACCTGTAATCAAAACATCTACCTTTGCTTTGATTGCGTTCTTTATAACGCTTTTTCCAGCACCCGGACAAATAGCAACAGAAACAACTTTCTTGCGAAGATTTCCGCACACCTTAACTGTATCTGCTTCAAATTTGTCTTTTACCATATTAGCAAGTTCTTCTAAAGTAATATCATTATTAATATACCCTCTTATACCTATTCCTTTTTCATCTATCTTATTCTCAAGTTTATATATATCATATGCAACTTCTTCATATGGGTGAACCTTAAGCATTGCCTTAATTACTCTGTCTAAGTTTTCTTCTTTTACAACTGTTTCAATCTTAGTTTCATCAACCGTAGTAAGTTCATTAACCAATCCCACATAAGGTTCACTACCATCAAGAGCCTTAAAGCTTCCTTTTCCGTCACCCATAAATGTACAGTGGGAATATCCACCTATGTAACCTGCACCTTCTCTTGTCATTGCATCTCTAACCTTAAGGGCATGAGATACAGGCACAAAAACTGAAACCTTATATACAGTCTCACTATAACTTTCTTCAAGTGAATTAGTATTAGTAAGCCCAAACATCTTTCCCGCAATGTGTGCCATAACAGCCACATCTAAGTTAGTATGTGCCGCATAATAACTAATATCATTATTGGCAAGTAGAAATATCTTCTTACCTATTGGATCATTAAAGTTTACCCTTTTAATTGGTGAAAAGATAAGTGGGTGATGAGTTATTAACATATCTACATTATTCTTTACAGCTTCTTCTATAACTGCCATAGAACTATCTAAGGCTACCATAACAGTTTTAACATCTTTATTATCTCTTCCCACTAAAAGTCCTACATTATCCCATTCAAGAGCATATTTGCAAGGCGCAAGTTTTTCCATAAGTTTTATTATCTCTCTACATTCCATAATATTTCATTCCTTCCTTTATGTTGTTAATTAGTTCTTTTATCTCCTTTATTCGTCTTCTTACACTATCTGATTCCCCTTTTTTATAAGCGCTTTCTAATTGCAGCAAAATATCTTCATTTTGATTTAAGGAATAGATTAAATACTCTTTTAGTACATCATTTCTATTTAACAAAAGATACTCACCAAATCTGTCAAACACGGAAATGTTTTCATTATTGGAACTATTCCCATTAACACAAATATTATTGTTACGGCATTCATTGTATGTATTTAAGGCTTTTATGCCTACATAGTATTTCTCTTCATCCTTAACCATATCTTCTTTAATTATCTTAAATCCAATTGTTCTAAGGTATTCTCTCACCAAAAACAATTCTGATTGAGGGGACAAAACTAAATACTTGCACCGTGCTATAATCTCCGGTCTCATAGACAATATCCTTACAGTAAGCGCACCACCCATACCACTAATGAGTAAAGTATCAACCTCATTCTCTGACAGTTTTTCTGTTCCATCAGAAAGTCTCACCTCAATGCAGTCATCCATGCCGTATAGTTTTATATTCTTCTTGGCTATTTCTACAGGCCCTTTATTAACATCCATGGCAATAACCTTGTCTGCTAATTTGTTCTCCATAATATAAATGGATGTATAGGCATGGTCACAACCTATATCTGCCACTGATTTTGAGTCAGTAACTAGTCCTGCAACCATAGCAAGTCTTTTTGATAATTCTATTTTACCCATAATTACTCTTCCAAATAATCCTTTAATTTTCTACTTCTGCTTGGATGGCGAAGTTTTCTTAACGCCTTTGCTTCAATCTGTCTTATACGTTCTCTTGTAACCTTAAACTCCTTGCCAACCTCTTCTAATGTTCTTGCTCGACCATCAGATAAGCCAAAACGAAGTCTAAGTACTTTTTGTTCTCTTTCAGTAAGGGTATCTAATACTTCATCTAACTGTTGTCTTAGCAAAGAAAAGGCTGCTGCATCTGCTGGCACCGGAACATTATCATCTTGGATAAAGTCTCCAAGATGGCTGTCTTCTTCTTCACCTATTGGCGTTTCTAAAGACACCGGCTCTTGAGAAATCTTTTGAATCTCTCTAACCTTTTCAACAGATATTCCAAGAGTTTGGGCAATTTCTTCCGGTTGTGGTTCTCTTCCAAGTTCTTGTAACAATTGTCTTTGCACTCGTATAAGTCTGTTAATTGTTTCAACCATATGAACCGGAATTCTAATGGTTCTTGCCTGATCTGCTATGGCTCTGGTGATGGCTTGTCTTATCCACCATGTTGCATAGGTACTAAACTTATATCCCTTTCTATAATCAAACTTGTCCACCGCTTTAATAAGACCTAGATTACCTTCCTGAATCAAATCCAAAAATAACATTCCACGTCCTACATATCTTTTCGCAATACTTACAACAAGACGAAGATTGGCCTCAGCAAGTCTTTTCTTTGCAGTACTATCACCTTGTTCCATATGTTTTGCCAATTCAATTTCCTCATCTGCTGTAAGAAGTGGTACCTTTCCAATCTCTTTTAAATACATTCTTACAGGGTCATCTACTGCCACACCATCAGGTACAGTTAGTTCTGTATTCTTTAATTCTTCCTCTTCATCAGGATCTAGTATAAGATCTTCTTCTAACGGTTCTAGGGCATCAAAATCGTCTATATCGTCTATGTTATCTATATCAATGTCCACTCTAAGCACATCAACACCATTTTTTTCAAGATAATCATATACTTTTTCTACCTTTTTATCATCTAGCTCAAAGCCTACAAAAAAGTCATTAACCTCTTGAATCTCAAGAACATTGTCCTTCTTTCTTGCTACCTCTAATAATTCTTTAAGCCTTTCCATAAACTTTACTGTATTCTCGTCCATAGCACCCTTCCTTTACATTATCTTAATATTCTAACCGCCTTAAAGAGAAATATGCATTTTTTCAAGTTTTGCCTTATTTTTATAGCATTCCTGAATCATCATAATATCTCCACATGTACGCAGGTCATACTCTATACTGTAAGTTTTAATTCGTTTTACAATCTGATTAATCGCTCTTTCTTTTTGCAACGAATTCATTATCTCATCATCTGTATCCAACCCAAGCATAACTCTAAGTTCTGACTCTAAATCTGTATTAAATAAAGCCGCAACCATGGTCTGCTCCTCTTTTAGTTCAAAGGCATTTATTATTGATGCCGGAAACACCTTGCCTTCTGTCTCATATTGTTCAAATAACATATGAGCGGCTTTATTGTAGATTACATCTTTAAAATCTTTTGGTGTAATAAATTCCTTAAGTTTATGCATAAGACTAGTATCATCCACCATCCAGGTAAGCAACAATCTTTGACTTTTCTTAACTGCATCTTCTGTGCTTACTTTTTCTTTCTTTTTATTGTGCTTTACACTGTTAGTTTCAATATTATCTATGCTATTCTTACCACCTGACATCATAATAGCACCATAATGATTAACAAGTCCTTGAAAATCTTTGATAGCTATCCCATACTTTTGGGCCACTGCCTGGGCATACACATTACGTTCCACTTCTTGTCCAAACTCAAGCATTTTTTTAGCCATATCATTAATAAACTTCGTCTTACTTTCCGGATCTTGTAAATCATAGTTCTTTTCTATAATCTCCATCTCAAAATTAAAGCTTGTCCTTGCATTATCTAAACGCTTTTCAAACTCTTCTCTTCCTAATTCCTTAATAAACTCATCCGGATCCTTATATGGCCTTAAGTCAATCACCCTAGTTGTAAGCCCTGCTTCCTTTAGTATAGGAATGGCTCTCATAGCCGCTTTAGTACCTGCTTCATCACTATCATAACAAAGGATTACATCCTCCGTATATCTTTTGATTAAAGCAGCCTGTAGTCCTGTTAACGCAGTTCCCAAAGATGCTACCGCATTATTAAATCCTGCCTGATGTAAGGAAATAACATCCATATATCCTTCACAAATAATAATATTCTTACTTCTAGATGTTCTCGCTATATTCATTCCAAACAGATTTCTACTCTTGTCAAAAAGTATTGTCTCCGGAGAATTAAGATACTTCGGTTTTGCATCTGACATTACGCGACCGCCAAAACCTATCACCTTACTGTTAACATCCATTATAGGAAACATAACTCTGTTCCAAAACTTATCATATGCTCCCTTTTTTTCATCAAAAGTAAATAGTCCCGAAATCTTTAATATCTCATCTGAATACCCTTCGTTTCTAAGATATTTATACAAATTCTTGCCACTTATATCTGAATATCCAAGACCAAATCTTTTTATTACTTCTTCTGAAAGTTGTCTGCCTTTAAGATATCCCAAAGCATTAGCACCAGAAGGACCAAATAATTGGCTATAGTAAAATATTGCTGCTTTTTTATTAATTTCTAATAATTGCTGTTTTGTATTTAACTGGCGTTTTTGTTCTGGTGTATACTCTGCTTCCGGCAGTGTTACCCCAACTCTGTCGGCCAGAAGTTTTAACGCTTCAACAAAGGAATAATTCTCATATTCCATCACAAACGTATATACGTTACCGCCCACTCCGCATCCGAAACAATGGTACATCTGCTTAGTTCGGCTTACACTAAAGGATGGGCTTTTTTCGTTATGAAACGGACATAATCCCATATGATTACTTCCATTCTTCTTAAGTCTCACCCTTTGAGAAATAACATCTACAATGTCATTTTTTTGCATTACTTCTTCTATTATTTCTTGAGAATAGTACATAAACTCCTCCCAAATGTATTCTAGGTTCCGATAATTATTACCTTTTATTTAGTAAACATTCCATGAAAATGGAATTACAAGATTCTTATACACTGAAACCGCATATCTGTCAGTCATTCCCGCAATGTAGTCACACACAACCTTGTGAGGATTCTCATGCATTTCACGAATCATATACACATATTCTGAAGGTAGTCTGTTAATATCTTCTACATAATACTCATACAACGACTTAACCATCTTCTCAGCCTTGGCTTCCTCACCTTTTGCTTCTTTATTGGTATATACTGATTTGAACATAAACTTTCTTAAATCCGCAATTGCCTCTTCAAATGGTTTAGACATCATAATATCATCTTTATCCAAACTATTAATAACAATATCATGAATTATTCTGTCCAACCTGTTGCGCGTTGAGGTACCAAGAATATCCCTAAGTGAATTAGGTATATCATCTTCCTTAATAATCTGACCTCTTATAGCATCATCTATATCTGCATTAATATAAGCTATTTTATCAGAAAGACGAACTATCTTACCTTCTAATGTTGCCGGTCTTCCAGATGTTCTATGATTTCTTATTCCGTCCCTTACTTCCCATGTAAGATTCAACCCTTCACCATGCTTTTCAAGTATCTCTACCACTCTTACACTTTGATCGCTATGACAAAAGTCTGTTTTTGATATCTCATTAAGCGCTCGCTCTCCGGCGTGACCAAATGGTGTGTGCCCCAAATCGTGACCAAGGGCTATTGCTTCTGCAAGATCCTCGTTAAGTTTTAGTGCTCTTGCAATAGTTCTGGCATTTTGAGATACCTCTAAAGTATGTGTAAGTCTTGTTCTATAGTGATCACCTTCCGGGTGCAAGAACACCTGCGTCTTGTGCATAAGTCTACGAAAGGCTTTACAATGAAGTATTCTGTCCCTATCTCTTTGATAAGCAGGTCTTATATCACATGCAGGCTCATCTCTATCTCTACCTCTACTTGCATCAGAAAAAGCTGCGTATCGACTTAGTATCTGGTGTTCTCTTTCTTCTTGAATCTTTCTTAGATTAAGTGTACTCAATTTAGTCTCCTTGTCTTCCCCGCATATTAAGTATACAACGTAACACTTCGTTTTCCTTTTTTATTTTTAAAAAAGTTGGTTGAGTTGAATGCAAAAAATGTCTGCAAAAATTTATGCAGACATTATCTTTTTATACATTGCTTATAAATGCTACAGCAATGGCACCTGGTCCCACATGAGTTCCTATAACACTACCTATAGTTGTTACAGCCAACTCATCTACTTTACCTTTCCACAAACTCTCACTATCTTCTATATATTTGTTGATTAAATGCTTAGAAAGACCTGTATAACCTAACAAAATAGGTTTAGAATAATCTACTCCACCTGAGTTTTCTATTTCCTTAATAAGAAGGTTATTACCTTGTTTAGACCCTCTTGCCTTGCCAAGTATCTCCACAACACCTTCTCTAACACATATTACAGGCTTTATGGAAAGCACTCCTCCTGCAAATGCTGCTGCAGCAGAAATCCTTCCTCCTTTTTTTAAATACTCAAGGGTATCTAGCATAGCAATAAGCCTTACTTTTTTCTTATCTTCTTCTAACCTAATTGCAATACTTTTTGCATCTAATCCTTCTTCCATATAGTTAATGGCAATTCTCGTCAAAACACCCATTCCAATTGCCACTAAGTTAGTATCTACCACATAAACATTATCGTAATTTGCTGCTGCAATCATAGCACTTTGATATGTTCCTGAAAGTTTAGACGATAAAGTTAAGACAACCAGTTCATCACCTGCTTTCTTACCTTCTTTAAATACTTCCTCAAACGCCATAGGTGTTGCCTGACTTGTTGTTGGAAGGTCATCACTTTCAATGAGTTTTTCATAAAACTCCTTATGAGTAATAGTCACTCCGTCTATATATTCCACCCCTTTAAAACTTACTGTAAGGGGAACAACAGTAACTTTATCCTTGTATTCGTTTTCTATATCTGCACCTGAATCCACTACTATTCTAACACTCATTTTTAATTCTCCTTTTTTATACTTATTATTCTATTCCTTCGTTAGAAACTCTCTTTAAATTTTTAGAGATACTCTCTAATGACTTATAAAGTATCTCTCTTTCCTTGTCGCTTAATTCTCCACCCACTTCAAACACAGCCTTTCTGGCTTTATTCATAACAAAACCTGCTGCTTCCCTGCCTTTGTCTGTAAGAAACAGTCTTCCCTTATATGTTTTATTATCCTGTGTTTTCTTTACTACCAAATCCTTTTGAACAAGTTCTGTCACCATTCTAGAAACGGCGGCTTTGTCCTTATCGCAGACCTCACATAATTTAGACATGGTCATACCCTCATCACATTTACAAAGAGCCACTAAATACTGAGCATATGCTCCTTTATATCCATACTTGACCATTTCATCCCGTTCTATCTTTTGTATATACCTGTTTATTCCAGAAATTACACTGGAAAACATTTCAAATCTTGTTAACATATTAATCCTCGCTTAGCATATTTGTTGACCACTCAACATTTCACCTCATTATAATCATCTTTTGTTGCCTTGTCAACATTTTAAATTAAATTTTTATTTTTTGTATTTTTTATACATTACTCTATACAACTCACAAACTTTTTTGTTAAAATAAAACATATTAATTTAGTACGAAAAACAATTAAAAACGGAGAATACAATGGCTCAAGTATACATTAATGCACAACTGGTAGGCATATTTATATCATTTATATGTATTGTTATTTTACTTCTTAAAACATCAGATAAAGAACAAAAATTCATGATTACATCCTTCATATGTACCATGATTTATTGCTGTGGAGTTTATTTGGAGTATACTGCTACTGTTTTGCCTGTTGCAGTTGTAGCCGTTAAAATACAATATTTTTCCGCATGTTATCTTCCTCTTTTTATCGTTATTTTTTCCTTTCATCATTGCAGGGTTACTCTCCCAAAAGCTGTAATTTTTACTCTTACCGCAATGGAAACCATCGTTTTAGTATTAGTGTGGAACTGCGAACGAAACAAAGCTTTCTATGCCAGTTATGAGTTGGTTAGAAAAAACGGATACTCTTATTTTTCTGTTACCCATGGTCCTTGTTGGTTCTTATATATAATTTCATATATATTTATTTTAATCTTGATATTTGGTGTTACTTTTTACAGGATAACAAGAACGCCAAAGGGCTTACGAGCAAACTATTATGTAATCTGTTTTTCAACTATACTCCCGGCACTCACTTATGTGCTTTACAAAGCAAATTACACAAATCACTTTGATCCTAATTCCATTGTATACTTAATCGTCTGTCTATTATTATATTTTTACATATACAGACTACAGTTCTTTGGTCTTATTGAACAGGCAAAAGAAAAAGTTGTTGACAATATGAAGGAAGCTTTCATTGTGGTAGACAACGATTTGAATCTTCTAGATTGCAATCTTGCCGCAAAGAAACTGTTTCCGGAACTTCGCAAAATGAAAAATGTAGGAAATATAAGCAATATTCCGGTTTTAAAAGAAATCTTTTCAAATGACACATTCTCTGAATTTGAACTAAATGGACACTATTACAAAAAACATATTACTCATTTAGACAGAGTGGATTCCACTGTTAATGGTAGTTGTGCCATCGTCATAGATGTGACACAAACTCATCAATATGTAAATGAACTTATTAGCGCCAATGAAGCAGCTATGGCTGCAAACGAAACAAAATCCCGTTATCTTGCTAATGTTAGTCACGAAATTAGAACTCCTATGAATGCCATAGTAGGTTTTTCTGAACTCATTCTTCACCAAAATCCACCTGAGCAGGTGTATGAATATGCAAAGGACATTAACTTAGCAGCTCACTCTCTTTTATCTGTAATAAATGATATTTTGGATTTATCAAAAATAGAGGCTGGAAAACTAAAGTTACACATAGCCAACTACACTACAATGGAATTACTAGAGAATGTTATTTCCATAATCAAACTTCATGCAACTAATAAAAAACTCGATTTTAAGATAGATATTAACCCTAATCTTCCAAGAGAACTTATAGGAGACATTGTTCATCTTCGTCAGATATTAATAAACATTCTTGCCAATGCAGTAAAATACACTGACAAAGGATGGATATCTCTTGAAATAACCTTTGCTGTAGTCCCTGAATTAGGAGATACTATTAATCTTGTAATAAGAATTAAAGATACCGGTGTTGGAATTAGTTCTGAAAACATTCCAAACCTTTTTGATGAATTTACAAGAATAGAGACAGCTAAAGAGATTAAAGAAGGTTCCGGTCTTGGTCTTGCGATTTGTAAAAACCTTGTCACTATGATGGAAGGTACTATTGATGTGGAAAGTACTGTAGGAATGGGTTCTACATTTACAGTAACAGTACCACAAAAGGTAGTAAGTATGGACGCAATTGATGCAGAAGCATTATCTATCTTATCTTCTGTTAAAGATGACAATATCTCTTTAGAACAAAATGCTAAGAATTCAGACATTAGCCAATCCTTCTGGGCACCTAATGTTTCTGTACTTGTTGTTGATGACAGTAATGTTAACTTAAAACTTGTCACAAGCATTTTAGAAGAATATCAAATAAAAGCAGATACTACCAACAGTGGACGCAATGCTGTTGATATGGTTGGAAATAAAGATTATCATATTGTATTTATGGATCATATGATGCCTGATTTTGATGGCATTATGGCAACAAAGGCTATTCGTACCAACGGACATGATGAACTTCCAATTGTGGCTCTTACTGCCAATGCTGTAATAGGTGTTAAAGAGATGTTTTTAGCTAATGGTTTTACGGATTTTCTTCCTAAACCTGTTAATATTGTCGAATTAGAGAACATTCTTTTGCGCTATCTCCCTAAGGAACTTATTAATTATTACGAAAAAGAAAAGGACGAATTTAAAGCCAACAAAGAACAATTAGCCATGATGGGTCTTGATATTCCTGGCAAATCAATTAATGTTGTAGACGGGTATAATAACTGTATGAAAAACAAAGATACCTATATTTCGGTTCTTGACACCTTCTACAGAACATGTATATCCCTAAAAGAAGATGTATTAGTTAATATTAAAGAAAAAAATTATGATAAATCTCTTTTGTTTACTCACACACTTAAGAATGCAGCATTTACCATTGGAGCTAACAGATTAAGTCAGTTATCCAAAGAAGCTGAAAGCATCCTTAAGAATAAAAACTATGCTCTTTTTGAATTAAAAGTAGGAAAACTTATGGAATTGTATGAAGAGGTAATAATCGACCTTACAGAATTCTATACTAACATGAAACATAAAGACTTATCTAGTTCATATAGTAAGCCACCTATTGCACATAAAAAGTTTATAAACAAACTTACTCAACTTAAAAACCAATTAGAGATGATGGACAGCGTTCAGGCTATTGATACAATAACATATCTCACATCTCATTCCTATAAAGACAAAACAATAACGGTCACTCTCTCAGCTTGCAAAAATGATATTGCAGACTTTGATTATGACCGTGCATTGGAAAAAATTAATAGTATTCTCAACCGAATAAATGTGTCAAATTAATGTCACTGAATGAATTATTATTCTACAGTAACCGATTTTGCAAGATTTCTTGGTTGGTCTACATTAAGACCTCTGTGTACTGACGCATAATATGCAATAAACTGTAATACAACAGCAGCACTAAATGGTGCAAATCTATCATCCATTCTAGGAAGTGTAATCTGATGGTCGCAAAGAGCTGGGTCCACACTCACCCCTTCATTAGTAATAAGAATTACATTAGCGCCTCTTGAGCGCACTTCCTTAACATTAGAAATTGTTTTACCATACACATGATTCTGTGTTGCTATTGCAATAACCGGAATATTATCTGTAATTAAAGAAATTGTTCCGTGCTTTAACTCTCCTGCTGCATAAGCCTCTGAATGAATGTAACTAATTTCCTTAAGTTTAATTGAGCCTTCACAAGAAAGGGCGTAATCAAGACCTCTTCCTATAAAGAAAAGATTCTCTGCTTTATTTAATATATTACTTATGTTTTCAATCTGAGCATCATACTTTAGCATCTTCTCAACATCTTTAGGAACTCTTCTTAAACATTTTATTAGCCCTTTAATAGCCTCATCTGATACTGTCTTATTGATATATGCCATTCTAAATGCAATTAAATACATTGCCGCAAGTTGTACTGTATATGCCTTAGTCGAAGCAACTGCAATCTCTGGACCTGCATGGGTATAAAGTACATAATCACTTTCTCTTGCTATAGTTGAACCCTTAACATTTACAACAGACAATGTCTTTGCATTCTTTTCTTTAGCAAGTCTGATTGCTGCTAAAGTATCTGCAGTCTCTCCTGACTGCGATATTGCAATAACTAAAGTTTTATCCGAAAGTATCGGATTAGCATATCTAAATTCAGATGCAATCTCTACACTAGTTAAAACGCCCGCAAGTTTTTCTATCATTGCCTTACCAACTAAACCTGCATGCATTGCAGTTCCACAACCAACGATAACTACTCTGTCTATCCCTGCAAATATATCGTCACCAATTCCATCTGTTGTAAAATCAGGTAAATCATCTACTATTCTAGGGGTAATTGTCTTCATAAGTGCCTGTGGCTGTTCATGAATCTCCTTAAGCATAAAATACTCATAACCATCTTTTCTTGCCGCTGCCACATCCCAGTTCACATGTAACATTTCCGGTTCAAATGGCGCACCGCTAAGGTCTGTTACAACAATCCCTTCTTTAGTAAGTTTTGCTATTTTTTGCTCTGGGAGTACAAAATAATCTTTAGAATAACTAATTAATGCAACCATATCAGATGCAATAATTGCTCCAGTTTCAGGCGCATATGTTGCAACTAAAGGACTACCATTTCTTATTGAATAAATCTCTCCCGGTCTGTCCGCAAACATAATACAAAACCCGTAGGCACCATCTAATCTGTCGCAGGCCTTCTTTATTGCTTCATATGGTTCGCCCTCATATTCCGAGTCTATAACCATTGCTGCAATCTCTGTATCTGTCTGAGATACTGGTTTCTTACCTTCCTTGGCTAATTCGTTAGCAAGTTCCTGATAGTTTTCAATAATTCCGTTATGAATTAAAGTTACATTACCAAATGTATGAGGGTGTGAGTTAGTATCTGTTACTCCACCATGGGTTGCCCATCTTGTATGACCAATTCCACAAGTAGTTGCGTCTTCAACCTCTGTGGCAACCTTGTCACAAAGACAATCAACCTTTCCCACTGTTTTGATTGTTTTAATTTTTCCTTCTGAAAAGAAAGCAATTCCGGCACTGTCGTATCCACGATATTCTAAAGTTCTAAGACCACCAAGAAGAATATCTTTAGCATCACAGTCCCCAGTAAATCCGATAATTCCACACCTATCGAACACTCCTTTATATAAATTTTTTCGTGTTGCAAAGTATTTGTTCCTGGGTTACCCCAGATTTTGTTCCTTGCATATCATGCCCGAATTGCACGTGAAGGCATCCGCCGAATTTTCGATAACCTTCAACCTCGTCAACCTATAAATCCTTATATACATATTGTCTTTGATATGATGTCATAACATCTTTATAGGTCTGGCGCTAATTTTATCCTGTATGAATATTAAAATATTAACATATCATCAGGAAAGCATTTCTGCCTAGAAGATGGTAGCACTTGTTCAGATTCGTGTCAAGTAAATTTACTTTTACGAATCATTCCAACACTATATATATAAACAACTTGTAATTAGTTGCTTATCCCCATTCCTTACCTGTATTATCTATCTTTTCTTTTTGCGAATGCATACATCCACAAAAATCCTGTCTGTATAGATTATACTCATTTGACAATTCAATAGAACGTATATATCCATTTTTCTTTTTGAAATCCGCATATAAAAATGGAACATTATACTCTTTAGCCATTTCCTCACCTATCTCATTAAGCCAGTCTGCATCTTTGTGCGGACTAATTGACAGCGTGGTTCCAAAATAATCATATTTTCCTTCACAAATACTGGCGTACTTTGCTGTCTGTTCAAGACGGAGTCTATAACACTCGTAGCATCTCGCTCCCCTTTCAGGTTCATTTTCAAGACCCATGGCAATAATAAAGAAATCTTGTGGTGTGTATACCGCATCAATAATCTCTATACCTGCTGCCGGTGCAAACTCGCTTACAAATCTTTCTAGTTCTCTTCTTCTTTTGTTATATTCCCTTATAGAAGCAATATTAGGATTATAAAAATATAGAGTAATGTCAAAATACTGAGACAAATACTCTATTGGATAACTACTGCATGGTGCACAGCAAGCATGTAATAAAAGCGTAGGCTTTTTACCTTTGTCCTGGTTCTCCTTAATAATTTCTTCTAACATAAGTTGATAATTCTTCATATACAATCCTTTCATGTCTTACATTAAAGACATCTATAGTAAAAATGTATTCGTCTACTTTTTATTTGCAATATCCTCGTTAACGAAAATTATAAAACTGTAGTTCTCCAAATTCCTAAAATAGGTTGCAAGTCTACTATAAAGTGGCTCCGCTTTATCGCCAAATTGTTCGTGTACCAAAACTGATATATCGAGTATACTTTTCTTACCATCAATTAATGGCCATATAAAATTCCCCATCTCATCCAAATGGATGTTAGACACTTTTGGCTTTTTTAATAATTTCTGCGCTATTTTATTAGCTATTCCCTTATTCTCAACCAGGATGGTAACACTACCATCCTGATCGATTGTAAATTCAATATTATCACTGTATTTTGGTATATAGTCTAAGTAATTAGCTAAGATAACATTCTTTTTACTCAATTTAATTAACCTTCTACTTCTTTCTTTTCTTTATTATCTTTATTACCTTTACCACTCATGGCAAATTTTACAACAAGCAATACCATAACTATTAAGGCAACTAATCCTCCTACTATTCCAGTATCAAGTTTAGATGACAAATCAATTGCAGTATCTACCTTACATAGAATAAGAACCGCAATGATTATACCCATAAGACCTTCACCAGCAATAAGTCCTGAGCAGAATAAAACTCCACCACTTGCGTCAGCATTAGCATCTTTATTCTTCTTTTTCTTATCAACAAACCAACGAAGAATACCACCAACCATAATAGTTGTACTAAGTTCTAATGGAAGGTAAAGACCGATTGCAACTGGAAGCACAGGAATTCCAAGCACTTCTATAACAATTGCAATGAACACACCTATAAATACAAGTCCCCATGGAAGATTACCATCCATAACACCTTCAACAATCATCTTCATAAGAGTTGCCTGTGGTGCTGAAAGAGCTTCCGTACCATATCCATATGAATTATTGAAAAGAATAAGTATTCCTCCCATTGTTAAAGCTGCTATAACCGCACCTATGATTTCACCAATCTGCTGTTTCTTAGGAGTAGCACCCAAAATGTATCCTGTCTTTAAATCCTGAGAAGTATCACCTGCCATAGCAGCAACGATACATATAATAGAACCAATGGCAATTGCTCCCATCATACTTTCTGCATTCTTACCACCAGTAGCTTTTAATACCAGTGTCGCAACCAAAAGTGTTGCAATAGCCATACCAGATACAGGATTGTTACTACTTCCTACTAAACCTACCATTCTTGATGATACAGTAGCAAAGAAGAAACCAAATACTACTATAATAGCTGCTCCAACAAGCGTAACAGGAACCTGTGGCACCAACCAAATTATAAGTGTTAATGCTACAACTCCAATTATAATAGCCTTCATATTAAGATCTTTTTCTGTACGAAGTGAAGCATTACCTTTCTTGCCGCCCATACCTTTAACAGCCTGAGCAAATGTTTTGACAATAAGTGGCATTGACTTAATAAGGCTCATAATACCACCGGCTGCTACTGCACCTGCACCAATATATCTTATATAGTTACTCCAAATAGCACCTGCACCACCATTAGCATACAATTCACTAATTGATACTGTTCCAGGATAAAGAATTGTCTCTCCACCGAATATAATAATTGCCGGAATGAGAACAAAGAATCCTAACACACCACCTGCAAGCATATAAGACGCAATCTTTGGTCCACATATATATCCAACACCTACTAATGCAGGAAATGGCTGAAGAGAGAACTCTGTCTTTAATGCTTTGATTGGCATTGCCAAAGTCTCTGGAATCACCTTAAGTCCACTTACTATAAACTTAATTAAAGCTGCAAGTCCCATACCTGCAAATACCGACTTTGCACTTGTACCACCATTCTCTCCTGCAAGCAAAACTTCTGCACATGCTGTTCCCTCAGGATAAGGTAAAACGCCATGCTCCTGAACGATTAAAGCATTTCTTAGTGGTACCATAAAGAATACTCCAAGTAAACCACCGCATAGTGAAATGATAGTTAATGTAATAAGACTTGGTTTTTCAATAATTCCTTCATCTGCCCACAAGAAAAGAACAGGAAGGGTAAATATTGCACCTGCAGCTAAAGATTCACCTGCAGAGCCAATTGTCTGAACAATGTTACTTTCAAGAACTGAATCCTTACGCATAAGCACTCTGATTACACCCATTGAAATAACTGCTGCCGGAATTGATGCCGAAACTGTCATACCCATCTTAAGACCAAGATAAGCATTAGCTGCACCAAACACTACAGCAAGTAGCAGTCCAAGTATGACGGATGTTACTGTTAATTCCGGAGTTATTTTGTCCGCCGGAACATAGGGTTTAAACTCTTTTTTTTCCATAAAACCTCCAATGTTATTTCATCTTTTTTTCGTTAAACACACTTAATAATTATGATAGCATTTTTTTGGTTTTATTTCAATGGAAAGAAATAAGTAATCCACCTTCTTCATTAGTTACCTTTTGCAATGTGTGCCGGGTACCATTTCTGAAACCAACCTGTAAATAATCCCATAAAAAGCGGCATAACATTATTAATTACTATGAGGTACTGTGCAAAATCTGTTTTATTAAGAATAAATGTCCATATACTTATTAATACATACAATATTCCCCATCCAATTGCCAATATGTAATTTGTTTTCATAAATAATGGATTTTTTAAAGCATCTTCTCCATTATATCCATATTTAACATAGGCTGCGCATAACGGTTCTTTAAAACAGCAAGAAACAAGCCACATAAGTCCAAATCCCAAATAACTTAAAACCGTAGACTTATGGCAATGGGTACCGCATATAATCATAATATCTAAAATAGATACCATAGCTATTGACAATTTATCAAAGATAATCATCTCCTGCTTATTCATTAACAGTGGCAAAACTGCACAAACAGCCAAAGAAATCACTGTTCCCACTTCCGGATTAATGGCTGTTGCAATCCAAAAAGTTATCCATGTTGTAAGCATTATGGACATATTAGGATTTCTTTTTTTATTACATGCATTATCTTTACTTTCAGTTTCTTTAGCACCTTTTGTTGAAGTTCCAAAGTATTTTCCCCAGTTCATCATAAGAGAAAAATCCCCACTTACCCTGTACATCTGTTTTGCCAAAGCCTCATCCCCTCTTATCTCATTTCTGGCAATAGCCACCCACACTTTAAAAGGAGTCTCAATTACAGTTGTTGCTTCATACTTTTTCTCTGTGAACACTTCACTTTTATCTTTTCCCAATAAAACCTGATATGTTTTACCAAGGTCTGTATAACACATCTCTAAAACCCGTTCTTTACCATCATAAGATTTTGCATTGTACATTGCTGCCATTTGCCTTGTAAATATCAAGCTTTCATCGTTATCACTTTTGTGGTTTTCCTTATTCACGCCCCAACTGGCATCTGCCATTTTTTCAAACACTTCCCTAGGAAAGAGCAATTCTTCTAGTTTAGTTTTATTATCTTTTCCAACCTTCCCATATTCTCCAAATTCTTCTCCCGCCTTTTTAACCCACCTCAAATACTCATCAGTTCTTTCTGAAAGCTCTTTTACTCTAAACAACTCACCCTGACCGCAGAAAACAGTTTCGTAATTATTCAATCCACAAAAATGGTCAAACATCCTGCATACACTATCATAATTGCCCTTAGCAGAATAAAAACCGCATGTAGATATAAGAACATACTTCTTACCACTCATATCATATCTGCTATCGTGTCCGCCACTTCCAATCTGATTATCTTCTTTACTCATAAATGGAAGCGACATAGGAAGTTGTCTGTCAATCAGATTTTTAAGATTTCCAGGCACATTAAAATAGTACAGTGGGAATGAAAAGATAATTACATCTGCCCACAGGATTTTATCTAAAACCATAGACATATCATCATCTATACAACACTTTCCGGGAGTAACCTTCCAACAGGCAAAGCATCCCTTACAACCCTCTATTTTAGAATTTTTAACATCTATTTTTGCAGTCTCAATCCCTTTACCTTTCGCCTCTTCACTTATCCTTATACCCTCCACAAATGCATTGGTAAGTCTTAAAGTGTTACTTTTATCTCCTTTAGGACTACCATTAATTATCAAAAGATTCATCATTAACACCTTTTCCTTTTTGTAATTTTTCTAAGCAATAACTACTCCATTCCTTCAACATGTTCATATACATAACTCCATACTCTGTTGTCATCTCCCAATACAACTCTCTACCTGTATCCTCAAGTTTTTGTTTATACCTTAGGATGTTATCTTTAGCAACCTTCATCATAGGAATTGAGTAATCACAACAAAACGCTACTTTTCTAAAGAATTCTATATTCTTCTCTTTGTCAATTTCTCCTCTAAAAAATGTCTTCATAAGCAATGGTATTCTGCTTTCGAATCCCATATCCTCTTCACTAAGCCATCGAATAAGTTCTTCTTTACCTACATCTGTAATTGTAAATACATTCTTATCAGGTTTCCCTTCTTGCCTGACACTCACATCTAAAGCCCACCCTAAACTCTTAAGTTTTTGAAGTTCTCTATATATCTGACTTGTCTGTGCCTTCCAAAAAAAAGATAAGGAATCTCTAAAAACTTCATTTATCTCATATCCCGTCATAGGGCCATAATTTAAAAGACCTAGTATTCCGTGTTTTAACATCTTTCATCCTCCAAAATTATCAATTCACTATATAAGATTTACTATGTCAGATTCACTATATCACACCCCGACATATTCCACAAGTGGAATATGATAAAATCAACTCTTTATCATAATTATCTGTTTAGAGTTGTTACAACCTATTTAGAAATATGCTTATACAGTAAAAAAGCACCACAACCCAGTGTATCAAATCACTTAGGTTATGATGCTATCACATTATTGATTTCTTGTTTGTTGTGAGTATCTCTTACTCTCACAAATTGTTACAAGCAGTTAAAACAAGTACTCATTTTTCCTTATACATCTAATTCTAACATCTTCTCAAACTCTTCAACCGTAACACTCATCTGCCCGAGAATTCTATGACAAGCTCTAATTCAATTCTTTCCAATGAATCCAGAACTGCAAGTGTATTGATTTACAGACCTGATTCCAACATCTTCCCCAATTCCTCTACCGTAACACTCATCTGCCCGGCAGCATCCTCTATACTAATTAGATTACCATCAAGAAATTGCTTAAGCATGGATATTTTCCCTTGCTCTATTCCTTGTTTCATTCCACGCTCTATTCCTTGCTTCATTCCTTGCTCTATTCCTTGCTTTATTCCTTGCTCTATTCCTTGCTTCATTCCTTGCTCTATTCCACGCTTCATGCCCCTCTCTTCTGCTTTCTTATCCCTCTCCCTTTGCTGCATCTGTCTTATCAGATAATCTGCCAGTGCCGGACCATCAAAATGCAACTGCTCTACTTCATAATCTAAGGTTTTTGTCATCTCATCATTTGCCTTACCTGTCTCCATGTAATCAAGCATCGCCTTTACCTCCTTCGATACATTGTTAACTGTACCCTTGGTATTAAAAAACAATATGTTCCTTCCATCACCTAAAAGTCTTCTCTCTCCATCCTTACAGGTATTCTCATAATTGTAACAGTATAGTCCTTCTCCAAATGGGTCAAAGGTGCATATGAAAATAACATAGCTGTCCTTTAATTCTTCGTAATTATCACCTTTCTTTAATACATTAAGGTCTATCATCCCCTGATAAAAACGACTTCTCTTAGGAAGCTCCTTTATAAGACTTTCATCCCCTTTATTCTGCATCTCTGCATCAAATGTTTCTTTCTCTGTCTCTACATAAATGTCATACCTTGTCCCCTTACTATCACTGGTTACACGCATAGCTCTCTGGTCGATAACGCAATGAACATCTTCAATCTCCCTGCCCGTAAGGATATTCAGCACCTTAACACAGATACTCTTCTTAGTCATTACCTTTCCAAACATGAAGTCGTCTGTAATGGTAAGCTTCGTAAATTCCTTCGTAAGCTTTGCAGCCAGTTCTTCTCTTTCAAGCCTCTCTGCTACTGTTAATTCATTCTTCTGTTGTTTACTAATCATAAAATTCTCCTTTTCTGAGCGACTTGTTGCGAAGAGGCGACGCAAATATCAGATTTGCGTCTGCCATCAGAGCTATTTGCTTTCGCTCACAAGCAAATAGCGGTGTGAAAAATCATCACATCAGTGTGATTTTTCACACTATCTCCTTTTCATTTCTTTTCTCACAGAAGATTCCATATAGATTAGTAAATACAGTTCTAGACATAATCACCTTATTCCAAGAAATCCCCTGCCGTAATTCATTGTCAATTGATTGTTAAGCATAGATTCCTTAGAGTATCAGAGACAATCTGCCTTGAATTGTTAGAAGTATCTTTAGAAATATGCTTGAATGTTAATCTTGTGATGCTATATAAAGTAAGAATAGCATCACAACCCAGTGTAGTAAATCACTTTGGTTATGATGCTATTATATCATTGCTCGTCGCATATTACAAGTTTTATTTTTATTATTTACCTTTTTACAATCTTATTAAAATAGTGTTTATTATTACGCCTCTCCCATTTACTTCAATCTCACTCTTTTCACTGATGTAAATCCACTATACACTTTATTTCCTGCGATAGTTTTGTATATACTATAACCATTTATAAATATGCTTGAATGTCAGTGCTCTTAATTAACAATAGCGCCATAACTAGTTATAGCGCTATTGCAATACATTTTATTTGCTATATCAACATAAAAATAACTTTTTATATTAATTCATCCATTATCTAATAATATACTTAACTGCAGTTTCTGTATACTTAACATTACCTGATGAATATTTAGGTGTTTCTGATGTCTCCGTTTCTACTTTCTTATATGTATACTGATAAACTTTAACATACTTAGTCCATTCACACCTCCATAACGGTATTGCAAAGAAATACTGCGTATTCCCACCCGAACACGCATTTTGTAACAAATAACTAGAATGCACTGTAGTTCTTACTACTCCATCTTCATCATCTTGCTGTTCTTTTACATTATGTTTATCCGTATTTGATACTATACAACTACAAAATGTATTATATATCCCATGTTTCCATGCCCCAATAGAGTCAGTTGATGCAGAACAATAGTGATAACACCATGTAGTATTATCTATTCTATATTCATTTGTTTTTAAATGCTCATTTGTTCCACATATAGGTCTTTTATCAAGATCTATATCAGGTATATACGATGCATATTTACCATTATATTCGTTAACATCCAAGTAATTGTATGCTCCACTTGATACCTTATCATCTCTCAACCATTTTTTGCTTCCACTTACTAGAGTATATCCCGTAGGTGCAATTCCCGTTTCATTCGTTTTTGTTGTTATTTTATCGTACTTATACTCAACAATATCAGCTCCACTTGGAACAGCACTTCTGCTTACCCATCCACTTGTTGCATTCTCTTTCCATTGTGCATATAAAGTACAACTACTTGTTACCGTAGTAGATGAGCTTACTTTAGTTCCGCCACTCTTTGCTGTATACCATCCAAGGAATGTATAATATGTACGTGTTGGAGTTGGTAAAGAACCATATGTAGCAGGATATGTACGCGTGACACTTGTTGTACTGCAACTTCCACCACTTGCATTCAGAGATACAGTGTATGTATTAGCCTTCCAATTCGCATACACACTATGATTATATGCACTCGTAACCTTAGTACTTGCATCAACCTTACTTCCACCACCATTTGTTGATGTGTACCAACCTTGGAATGTATATCCTGTTCTAGTTGGTGTTGGTAAAGAGTCATATGTTGAATGATAAGTTACCTTCTTACTTGTTGGCGAACAGCTTCCACCTGATGCATTAAATGTTACTGTATATTCGTTAGCTAACCATTTCGCATATAATATTTGATTATCTGTAATACTAACTATAGTATCCTCCAGCACCCTTGTCCCATAAACACCGTCTGTATACCAACCATTGAATGTATATCCTGCTCTTATAGCTATTGGAAGCACACCATATACATCATCATAAGTTACTTTTTTGCTTTCTAATGTTACCTTTCCATCTGAACTATTCTCATAAAATGTTATAGTATATGTATTAGCGCTCCATCTTGCGTACAATGCATGCTCGTTCTCATTATTTACCTGAGAATTGCTATTTACTACTTCTCCACCGTTCCTTTCTGTATACCATCCAAGGAATGTATATCCTGTCTTTGTTGGTTCTACAAGTCCATCATAATGTCCATCATAAGTAACACTTATATTTGAAATATCACATTTTCCAGTATTGGCATCAAGATTAACCTTAACAGATACTGGCTCCCATATTGCATACAGTGTATGATTTTCTGAATTCATAACTACAGTAGCTTCTGTTACCTTTTCTCCATCACTTAGTGATGTATACCACCCCTTGAATATATAGCCTTTTCTTGTTGGCTCGATGTCAATACCTTCATATGTCTTTTCAAATTTCACAGTAATACTTCCAGCCGAACATATACCACCATTTGCATCTAATATAACTGTAACTGCTCCCGCTTCCCAATGAGCATACAAGGTTGTATCTGATGTTATCTTAACCTTATCCGTGTTATTAACTATATCTCCATCCTTTGTGTACCAGCCTGTAAATCCATAACCAGTTTTAAATGCAATAGGCAAATTCTCATATGTAGAATCATATACAACTTCAATGCTTGTAGGTGCATTACCACCCTTAGAATCTAATTTTACAGTGTATGTGTTAGCAACCCAGTGAGCATAAAGGACTACATCATTTTTCTGAGATAATACAGATGATGAAGTAATCTCAACTCCGCCATTCTTATCTGTATACCATCCTTCAAATGTATAACCTTCCTTTAAGGCCTTTGGCATCTCTCCATATTTATCTCCTAAATACAGTGTCTTCTTTCCTTTTAATGCTATTCCGCCATTACCATTAAATGTAACTGTAAGCGGTGTCTTACCCTTACTTACAGTGATTATGATATCAGTATCTTTTCTATACTGGTTACCTGCAGGTAAAGTCTGAGACACTACTTTTCCTTCTTCAACTTCTTCATCATAAGCTTTTGTCACCTGAACTTTAAATGTAGCATCTTCAAGTTTATCTACTGCTGTAGACTCATCTAATCCTACTACATTAGGAACTTCATACAGTTTTTCTCCCGAACTTACAGTTAATGCAACACTATCTCCTGCCTTAACCTCTGTTCCCGCTGCCACATCCTGAGATATAACATCTCCTGTAGCCACATCATCACTATTAGCATAGTTTATATTAACCACAAGACCTTTTCCTACTAGAGTTTCTTTGGCCTTTGATTCACTCATACCTGATACATCAGGCATAGCAAAGCTTGATTTACCTGTAGATACTACAAGATTAATAACTGTATCTGCCACAACCTTTTCTGTATCTTTTATACTTTGTGATATAACTAATCCTTCCTTAACCGTATCACTTTCTTCATATTCAACAGTATATTTAAGTGGCACATTCTCTAATATCTCAACCGCTTTTTCTTCTTCCATATATGTAACATCTGGTACCTTAACATATTTAATACCAAGAGATACCACAAGCTCAACAGGTTCAGTATTCTTTATCTTCTTACCTTCCTTGATACTCTGGCTCATAACTATATTTTCAGCAACTTTTTCACTATATTCTTCTTTTATGAGTACAGTAAAGCCAAGTTCTCCTGCTTTCTTTAAAGCTTCACCACGTTCCATACCCACAAAATTAATCATCTTTATTTCTTTTTCTTCAAATTCTTCTTCTGGATTTCTACCTAAGGAAAGTGTCAGTGTAATAGTACTTCCCATAGCTATGTACTCACCCTGCTCAATATCCTGCCCTGCTACATATCCTTCCGGAATAGTAGCATTATATTCCTCTACAAATTCGCCTACAAAACCTGCTTCTTCAAGAAGCTTTTGGGCTTCCTCCTTAGTTGCACCAAGACATGAAGGTACTGCCCTAAGCTCCGGACCACCACTTACGGTTAATTGTAATTCTGTATTAATTGCTGTAATGTTACCAGCATTGATATCCTGTGTAAGAACATAATCCTTAGGTACTACCATGGAGTATTCCTTACCTTCAATACTATAGAGAAGTGATTCTTCATAGATTATCTCTTCCGCCGCTGCCAACTTCTGGTTAACTATGGCAGGCACTCTCGTCATACCCTCAGGTATCTCTATATCCTTTTGAATATTAGACTTAAAACCTATTACTCCTGTTGCAAACAACACAGACAAGGTAATAATCATCATAGCTGCAACCGGCACACTTATCTTCATCCATAAAGGCCAGCGAAGTACATCTATTTTCTTAATTCTTCCCTTTAATCTCTTAACAGGCTCGTCTGTAGTAATTTCCTCAATGAGAGTCTCCATATTAGGAGTTCTATCTTCAATTCTTACATTTATTGCATTCAAAATAGCATTCTCTGTATTCACAGGAATGTCCTTACAATACTTTGTTATAGGAGTTAATATATCCTTTTTCTTTCCTTCAAAATATGCTCTTCTCTCTAGGGCATCAGGTGGTGTAGTGCCAGTAATCATCTTATATAGTGTTGCACCAACTGCATAAACATCAGTATGTGGTCCTTGGTCTCCACGGCTTCTGTACTGTTCCTCAGGAGAATAACCTTGCTTTACAATTACAGATAAGCTTCGACTGTGAGAGGTTGTTGCATATCTTGCAGCACCAAAATCAATAAGCTTTACTTCGCCGTCAGCAGTCAGAATAATATTATCTGGAGCAATATCTCTATGAATTATTCCTTCTGCATTAACTACCTTTAGAGATTCCATTATAGGAAGCATCATGCCAATAGCAGTATCAGCCGGAAATGTTTTTTGTCTCTTCAAAATCTCTTCCAGTGTTTCACCCTCAAGATATTCCATAACAATGTATGCTGTCTGGTTCTCATAGAAACTATCATATACTTTAACAATACCTGGAGTATTATTAAACTTGGCAAGTCTTTTAGCTTCGTCTACGAACTTATCAAGACCACTCTTGAACTGCTCGCTTTTCTCGCCTTCAAATACTGTTACAATTGTTCTTCCCGGTATTCTTGTTGAAAATTCACTAGGCAGATACTCCTTAATAGCTACCTTATGCTCTAATACCGTATCCCATCCAATGTAAGTAACACCAAAGCCACCAAATCCAATAGCTTTACCTACGATAAATCTGTTATTAAGTATAGTACCTGGTATAATATGTATAGCTTCTTCTGGTTGTGTTCCTTCCACAAATCCACAATGTGGACATACGGAGAAATCATTACTATATTCTTCCATGCAACCTAAACATCTTTTCATCTTTTTCCTCCCATCCAAAAGAAACATAAAATTATTGCCTTCTTTCAGATTATTTGTAGTTTTCTTTTATTATTACTTCATGGTGTATTCTTCAATCTCGTCAAAGAATCCTGCGTATTCCTGATTGTATCTTTCAAACACTGATAAAGCAGCCTGATTTAACGCCAATCCTCCTGTGTCATTTTGGATAAATAAACTATCTTGCGCATTATCGCTATAGCAAAATTCTAAAAATCGTACTACACACTTTTGCTGGTCTTCATCACATTTTCCAATGCTGAATTCCAATATAAAATCACAGGAATCACTCTTATCAGCTACAAACATTTTATAAAGTCCTGCAAGCTTTAACTGAACCGACTTCAAATCTCTGTTAGTTCCCTTACAATAAAGCACTTTTCCAGCAAGAAAATCTTCTAATGCTGTGTTCTCACTAATATCTTTAATATCTAGCTTTTCGATAGCATCTTTTAGAGAACTAACATCTTGTTTGCCTTTATTAACAAATACCACCGGTATTGTAAAACCATATGCTACTTTTCCATTATCTTTTGCATTCTCTAATAATGAATCATAATGATAAACTATCTTTTTTTGACTCTTAACAATGTCCTGTGCTAATTCTTTTTCCATTGAATTAACATCCTCTAATGTACTTTCATATATTTGCGGCGGATTACCATCTTTTATTGCTTTATTGATAGTTTCACTATACTCTTCAACTGGAATTGCTTTCAAATTTACTGTTACGTCTTTATAACTCTTAGTAAACTCTGCCACTATTGATTCATATGCAGTCTTTTTCCCTATAGCATAATTATCTTCAATATACCAAATCTCTATTGTTGCCTCTGGTAAGGTCTCCGCCTCCTTCTGTCTATTCCAATGCATAGAAAAGATTCCATATCCTACACATAACGTAAGCAACGCACAAAGAATTGTTATTACTCTCTTCTTTTTTCTGCGTTTCTTCTCCTTTGCTATTGTGAGTACCTTTTTTTCTCCCAGCAACGCTTTTCTAAATACATCCATATTGGTAAAGCGCATATGCTGGTCTACTGCCATCGCCTTCATAATTGCATTACTAACATTAACTGGTATATTCTCATCCAATTCATGTGGAGGAATTACATTATCTTCTGTCTTTCTGTTACGAGATTCCTCCGGCATCTGACCTGTAACCATTCTATACATAGTTGCACCTAGTGCATATATATCTGTCCATGGTCCTTGTGCTTCTACCTTGTCATACTGTTCAGGAGGTGCATATCCCACTTTAAGTATGATATCAAGTTTTTCATCTCCTGCTGTAAATCTTGCAGCACCAAAGTCTATTACCTTTACTCGTCCATCATTACATAAAAAAATATTGTCTGTTGATATATCTCTATGAATAATGTTTTTCTTATGCAATGACTCCAACGCCTTACACACTTCGGCTATTATACTTATACTATCTGATACACTCATCTTGTTATTGATTAAAGGAAGATAATGCTTTAAATCCATTCCCTCCAATAGTTCCATAACAATATATGCTGTTCCGTTTTCCTCAAAATACTCAAACACATTTACAATATTGGCATGTCCATTAAACTTTGCCATATTACGTGCTTCATCAAGAAATCTTGTATAAGCATTATCAAATTCTTTTCTTCTTTTCTTGGATACTACTATTACATCCTTCGTTCCCGGTACTCTGTTAACAATACCCAAAGGATAGTATTCTTTAATTGCTACAATTGTTTCCAACTTCATATCCCAAGCTTTATATGTTATACCAAATCCACCATGTCCTATGGTTTCTCCTAAAATGTATCTGTCATGGATTACTCTTCCATGAGGAAGTCTATATATAGGATTTTCTTCAATGCCTGAGTAGTATCCACAATTTGGACATATATCATATTCCTCACTATGTGTATGAAAACAATTATTACATCTAACCATTATCATTTGCTCCTAATTAACATAATCAAACTATTTAATAATAATCATATTATTTTATTTATCCGGATAATCGCTCCAGTTAAACCTGTCACAACAAAATGGCACAAATAAGAATAGAGCGTTACCCATTCTTATTCTGTCATAAGGTGCAAGCTGCACATAATTAAGCAATAGCTCATCATTTACATATGTAAGAGAACTGCCTTCTCCCGGTTGCATTATGAATTGCTGCTTTAAAGGTTCAAATATTATTATTGCCTGTTTTTCTCTAGAGACACTAATTTCACTTACCAGTGCAATATCCATACTTGAACTTCTGCCTATAAGATTTCTTCCTGCTTTTATGTTAAAGCTTTCTCCATAGCTTTCTCCTTCTATACACACAAGCCATCCTGTTACCGGTTCTACATCTCCATCATAAAATGCAACTGTTCTCACATCATCAGATGGTCTTGAAGTATTTACAGATTTATAAACCTGCGCAGATGGGACATTATTCACAGTTTGCGCCACATAATCATTTCTTATGTTGTTTTCGCTAGTACTATTAACTCTATTAACAGTGCTTATTTGTTGTTCTCTGTCAGCATTTGTGAAACTACTATTACCCCTTTCATTACTAACGCTATTATCTGCTATGCTTATTGTAAGATTTTCTGTATTAGGAAAACCACCTGCTACATTTGCTGAAGCATTTGGTCTTTGCATTACGTGCTCCTGAGGAACGACAGGCTCAAGCAATACCGTTCTTGATTCATTAGGATTGCTTTGAAGAGAAGAAACCGGTTCACTAGGTACACTCTGACTTACTGATACCTGTGACTGGGAATACTCCTCTCTTGAAGCTGTATATTCTAAACTTTTACTAACAGGTTCGCCTTTTTTCTTGCCAAATAGTTTCATCTTTTCCTTTTTAGGTTTTTCCTCAGTATTAGATTCACTTCCTGAATAGTTTAATGTCATAGTTTTAGGTTTTGTACCACTTCCTACTCCTGCTCCACAATGTGGACATTGAGGATATTTGTCTGTATCGAAATAATGTCCATTTTCACATGTTAGTACTTTCATCTTTGTATTTTCCTCCATTATTTGTATGCATACTTATTATGCTGTTATCTTTGTACTGTATATTTTTCACTTACACCACACACCAATTGCAGTGTAATTATCCATATTCTTGCCTTCACCATTAATCTTTACCACCTGTGCCATTGATTTTACCCACTCTTCCACAGACTTTGACTTCTTTAATAGTTTACACATCTCTTTTTCAGTAATCAGTTCCCAAAAACCATCTGTACATAGTAAAAATGCCTGAATTTTGGTAACATTATTAATATCTGAAACTGTATACTGTGGGCCATCCCAGTCAACACCCATTACCTTTAAAAGCCTGTTTCTGTCTGGATGATTTCTTATCTGCTTTTCTTTAATTTCTCCTGTCATAACAAGCATCTGTGGGACACTGTGGTCAACTGTCCTCTCTACTACTTTATTTTTGTTGAAGCGATATAATCTTGAATCTCCTACATGTAGCCACTTTGCATTAAATCCATCTATTATTAACGAAACGAGCGTAGTCTTCATCTCATTTCTCGTTTTCTTTCTCTCCTGTTCAGCCATCAGTTCGTTCTGTGCTATAATGGTCTGCTCTTCCATATAGTTGTCAACGCTGCTGTCTTCCTTGAAGCCTTTGAAAATACTATCAACAACCAATGCTGATGCTTCTTCTCCTCTTCCATGTCCTCCTAGACCATCTGCTACCAGGAATAAAAACTTATCCTCTAACGCCACAGCTCTTAGACTGTCTTCATTGATTTCTCTATTCCCTTTGTCAGTAAATGCATAATATTTAATCATTTTCTCTGCTCCTAATCTATATAAGTATATTGGATGGAATAAATTCCTCAGAGTATACTATTCTCACTCCGCTTTCTTCTTCCAACTTGTAAGTTATATTGTTTTCTTTTACTAGTAATATAGACATATTGTCTGTCTCATCTCTTAATTTATTAAGTTCAAATACATACCTTATGTTATTATCCATATATTCTTTAGTTGTCATACAGGTTGGATGAAAGTAATAAAATAACTCTTCATCATTTACCTTTGTTCTGACGCCATCACAACATAACATATATACAGCCTGTTCCTTAATCTTTCCAACAAAGAAATCCGCTGATGTTCTAGGCATTCCACCTACACACTTAAGCAACTGATTTCTTCTACTGTCTACTCTGGCTTCTTCTTTAGTAAGCCTTCCTTCTTCTATCTCTCTTGCCACCACACTATGGTCTTTTGTTATCTGAATTCCTTCGTCTGCAAATTCATATGCACGACAATCGCCCACATTAAGGATATGATACCTGTCTTTCCAGATAAGCATAATCGTTAATGTGGTTCCGATTTTAATGGAATTACTAACTCCATAGTCATATATCCTTTTATTCATATCTACGAGTATCTTTTCCCAACTCGCACAAATAGTATCCTCATCCATATGGACATAGAAATTGAGAAATTTAGTTTCAAACCAGTTAACATAAGCCATAACAAGTGATGAACTAGCTACTTCTCCTTGTTCAAATCCACCCATACCGTCACAAAGCACCGCAAGCACCGCTTCCTGTCCATCTATGACTGCCTGTCTTAATGCTATAGCATCCTGATTATTCTTTTTAACTTTTCCCGCATCACTATATCCTGCTAATGTGTATCTCAAATCACTTCACCAGTTTCTTTATAATCTAACCCAGTTGGCTCTGTTAATAGCGTTTTGTCTCGCCCTTTCATACAAAGTCTTAGAATCTTCAAGATATCTTTTATATGATTCCAGTGCCTGTATTAATCTTTTATGTACCGAATCATAATCCATCAGTTCCCTAACTTCTGATGCATATTGATCATAATCCTCCCCACGCCAATGCTGATTCATTCCTACAACCTCTGCATTAAACTCCTCTAAGGTATTGTTGAGTTCTTGTATGGTTGACTCTAGCTTTCCAATTGTTTGTCTGATTGTATCAATGTCTACTCTGATATATGCCATAGTTTATTCCCCCTTGTGTTGTATTGTTTGTCAAACTTTTTCTTTTCAAAATTGACTTTTTTGATAATAATCTCTTAATTTTCATAATACTTTCTCCCTCTAGTTACCCGCACCTACTACAACAACGCCCACAGGGTTTCCATTGTATTGTCTATACTGGTTTTTAAATTGTTCTAATGTTGCTGTTTTTGTAGGATTATAACCATTTACATTTGAAATACTAGGCCAGTTGTCTGACCATTCAACTATAGTATTACCATTAGAATCTTTGTACATTTTATCGATTAACATTACATGACCACAATGCTTTAAATCAGTTGATGTATTTGATTCAAATGACACAACTATGTTTTCTTGTGGCAAACTTAAACTATTCGCCAAATCATTCAATGCATTCGCTCCACCAAAACTAGGTGCTCCTGAAGCAGTATCGAAATTATAATACCAATCTCTACCATTTCCTGGACCTGATACACATGGAAAACTTAATCCCCTTTCATTAAGCTTTCTTAGCGTGTAATATGTACACGACAATTCTCCTGGTCTATTCCATGTACATATTCGACCTGTTTTACCATTACTCAAGAATACATATTCCCCCCATACACCATTTGCATCAGGATATAATCCTTGATACACATAGTCTGGCAACTTATACTTTGGTGCACCGCTACTAGAGTAAATACTGGCGCTCGTATTATTGACAGTTGTGGACTCACTTACGTTTTCTGATTTCACACCACTTGGTGTTACTCCACCAACATTTATAGAAGTATTTGTTACCTGTCCCGAAGCTAAATCTCCCTTAACTTCACTTGCTGCTTTAATATTCTTATTTTCAACATTTTCATAGCTTGTAGCCACTACTTGATTCAAGAAACTAATATATCTCCCAAATTCTCCTTCTCTAGCCTCATAGTATTTATTCCTAATATCCCAAAAAGAATTACCCATTCTTTCAGCAGCAACGCCATCCCAATTACATCTAAGTCTGTTAATTATATTATCAAGTTCGTAGAGTGATTGTACGGCATTATTATTTATTCTATTCATATGATTAGAAATACTCTTTAGAGCTTCTGTATTGATAAAAACCGCCATATATTTTTCTCCTTTTCAGAATTAATAACTGACTTAAAAGCGAAAACCTCCGCCACCACCACCGCCTCGACCATCTTTTATGAATCTGGTGTGGTTATTCTTGTATTTCTTACAATATTTCTGACATCACGGTAGTGTGCAGCCATATTACGAAGTTGTCCTGCACAAGTATGTCCACCTAATGTTGCTGCTTCATTTTGTATTCCTGATGCAACATTCTCGATTTGATTGATTAACCCATCTAAAATTCCAATTATTTCATCCTTTTTCCCCATTGCATTGTAACTAAACACATCAGTCACCTCCAACCACTAATTATCTTGCATTTTGTAGTATTCACATAAATTATTGAGAAACTTTTCTCTTTCAGAATCTTCATAGCCTATAAAGACAACTTGTTCTATCATTTCATGTTCTAAAAGTATCTGTCCATCGTTACTTACAAACCCTTCAGGATACATCGAAGCCATATAATCATACTCCTTATTAGTCTCCATATCTGTCTGACGTACTCCTATTATCATAAATTTCTTTTCAACTCCACCAATTTTAACAATTGAACCTATTGGTAATAATTCTTTGATTTTCATAATGCTTCCTCCAATTACCTACTTCCTGCACCTACAACTACTATACCTACAGTATTACCATGTCCCCTGCTAGCATACGTTCTTTTGAATTCTTCCAATGTTTTAGTTTCCGGATCATTCTTATCATTAGGACTGTACATATAAGGCCAAGTATCAGACCATTCGATCATAACATTTCCATTCTCATCTTTGAAAATTCTATCTATCAATAAAACATGACCCCAAGGATAACTCTCAGGAAATGATACCACTATATTCTCTTGCGGCAAAGTAAGTTTATTAACCATATCCTCTAACGCATTTGCACCTCCAAAACTAGGTGCTCCTGAATTAGTGTCAAAATTATCGAACCACTTTCCGCCATTTCCTGGACCTCCTGAATTACACGGAAAACTTAATCCTCTTTCTTTAAGTTTTCTTAGAGTGTAATATGTACATGATAATGTGCCATTATAATTCCATGTGGCTATATGTCCTGGTTTACCTTCGCTAACGGATACATTTTCTCCCCACACACCATTTGCATCTGGTTCTAATCCCTGATACACATAATCTGGCAACTTATACCTAGGTGCACCATTGGCTGAGTAACCAATAATATCACCATTTTTAACTTCTACTGGACTACTTGGAGTTTCTTCAGTTTTTTCTTCAGTTTTTTCTTTTGATTTATCTGACATTATAGGAGCACTTGATAATACTCCTGTAACAACATCCCAAACCTGCTTTATAACTTTATCACCAGTTGAAATTATATCTTCATAGGATATATCTACTCCCCTGTCTTTTTCACTTCTATTTTCCTCTTTTTTATGCCATTTTGTATACACATCTTTTACAATATCAATACCATTTTCAACAATTCTTGTAGCAGATTTAATCATTTCTGATACTGATGTTCTACCTAGTAATAGATCATAAACAACCTTTTTTACACCACTTACTTTACCTTTTAATAAATTCATAATGTCATTATCGTGATTCTCATTTTTATCCTTCTCAATCGCACTAAACCATCCCGTATTTCCCTCATACATCTCGGGATCACACCCCTGTAAATACCTTTCAATACTTTCAAACTCATTTGCTGTATCAACACAATAAGATTTCGCTGGATTAATTGTCCATTCATATCCATATGTATTGACATTCCACAGTTTGCCTGTATGATATCTAAAACTTCTTATCTCCGCATTTAAAGCATAGATCTGTCTTTGTATGCTATCCAACTGTCCGGCATAACTTCTGAGAGAATCTGTGTTTATTCTTATTTCATCTGACATTCTTGCCCTCCAATCCTTACTCTTTCCAGTATGAATTCTTCATCTGCAAGTTGTATTATATTTCCATCATATAATTCTTTTTCCTGTCCTACTAAGATTCTAGTGCCATTAATAAAAGTTCCATTCATGGAGCCTTCATCACATATATAGCATTCGCTTCCTTTAAGAATTAATGATGCATGTATTCTACTAATTGCCCTGTTATCACATATACAATAATTACATTGTTCAGACTTTCCGATACTATACCTGTGATTGTTAACTACAAGCATCTCTCCAGTTTTAGTCCTATGTAATCTATAGACAGATTCTGCGTCTGACATTGCTCTACTGCCTGCCAAAATTCCTAATGGATTATATGTTTTGTTATCCTTCTTTTCATCTTGAATATTTACTTTCACAGAATTACTTACAGTACTAATAATCTCTCCTGACTTAATGAGTTCTTTAATGTATTCTTCTAAGTCAAACATTGAAAAATTAATTCCCCGGTTTAAAACCTGAATATACTCTTCTATGTATCCTGTGCTTTCTTTTCTCTCGAATTTTGCATACCTTTTAATATCAAGTAACAACTCCTTAAGACTGCCTTCGCTTTCAAATCCTTGTATTGGAACAGCAATAAAGAACACATCATAAGTCGTAGGTTTTATCATAACTTTATCTATATTTAATAAAAGATAGCTTTTGGAGAAATAGTTTTCTTCCAGCATCTTTAATGTATTAACAATAGATGCTAGTATTACCGTAAATGTTCTTCGATTAAGTGATATACCTACAAAATCCTTAAGACTAACTAATCCAGAAATATCGTAGCTAAGAATAAAGCTACTTTGCTCCTGTTCTATTTTGACCTTTAGTAGCCCTGACACTTCTTCTGTATTGATTGCATATGCTTCTCTTTCACTTATGTGTTGGCCTTTTTGTCCTTTTATTACCAGTTTAGTAGTTCCTAATTTAGTAATAATCTTAACCTTGTTGATATGAATCACATCCATTCAAGAAAAACGCACACTTTTTACTTCTTACATTTACAAGCCACTTTATCGCCTAATTATCAAAGTGTGCGTCCTTCATATTGTTTCTAACTAAATTGCTGAGCGTTATTTTGAATAGCGCTCTCTGTTGCCTCATATGACTCAGCTGTATTAACCAAGAATCTTGCATATGATTCAACAATCTCTTCATATCTTTCAAATGTTGGTCTTAAAGCATTCATTGCACTTCTGATATCTGTTGCTGCATCACTTCTCCATGTGTTTTCAAGAGAGTTCATTGCAATGTTAATCTGCTCTAATTTATCTGATAACTCCATATTGATATTTCTAAGTTTTTGTGCTGTATCTGTAAGCACTTGAGTTGAAATCTGAATTCCTTCTGCCATCTTTACATCCTCCTTAGTTTGTTAACTGCTTAGCACTTGAAATAACTGCCTGCTGTGTATCGTCATAGTTTTGAGCACTATTTCTCAAAAAGCTTACATACTGATTCATAAGCTCATACATATGAGCAAAATCATCTCTGAAACCATCTATCTGGTTGATAAATGCCAGATTATCTTCTCCATTCCATGAAGTTGCCATAGCTCCTGTCTCACTGTAGAGAAGGTCGTATTGTGATTTGTAATCTCCTGCGAGACTCTCGATTTTTGTAGCTGCATTACGCAACTCACTTGGTGTTACTTGAATTACTCTTGCCATAATTATTCTCCATTTCTGTGCTGCAAATTTGTTAATATGTGATATATTGCAGCACTTATACATCACATATTTTCTAATCAAAACATATTTCTTTTCTATGATTTGACTATATTAACATCAGCCTTGCACCATCCTTAATATCCAGTTCAATAGCTGATAAATTAATGTTTAGAATGCTACCATCCTCCCTATTACAGAGAATGACTTCATTGTCCCATGCATACTGCCCCATAGATAATTCGCTTACCGATTTGCCAATCATTTTCTTTATCTTAAATAAAGGAAACTGAATAGGAATATAAATATCGTAGGTTTTATTAATTGTTGGAACAAACACTTCTACCAATACTTCTTTCACTGATTACTCCTTTCCCTCTCCGGCACTGCCAAGTAATTTAACTAACTGGCATTTTCCATTAGTCACTATGTGACCATACATATTACCAATTTCTTCGTTAAGACTGTAATCTGACTTACCAGTTTGCAATGTATACTGTTGAGTTATACCATCACCAATCCATATTCCATCGCTCGAGCCAATATTGCTTCGATACCACATTTCACTAGAATATGTCTTAATTCTTGGTACGGTATCAGCAAATATGTAGTGAGTCTTTTGAGACAAATCAACTTTCTCCAACATCTTGTTGAATTCTTTTTTGAGTTGCATATCCATTTGCTCTAATACCTTGGCAAATCCACAGAAAATAATAACCTGCTCTCCTGCCTTCTCATTATCATCATGGTTTTCATAAGCTGTAAGGATTTCTTCTATGTATTCCATTACATCTTTAGATATATATCTTCCCGAAGCACCTGTAACATTTTCTTCAATGTCTACAATTACCGTCTCAACATCCATACTGTTGAGTACATTTGTCATCTCACATATAAAACTGCATACATTTGACAACTGCTGCGTCATAATTACATACATAAGCTTATTTCTTAGATTTATAGTGTTAATCTCCAATGTATGTTTATTAACACCTATAGGAAGCCTCTCTATACTATTAGCAACACTTCTTACAAACTCTAAGTCAACCACCTCAGGTAATACTGGTACCTTAACTGCATAACTATCTGCACAAGCAGCAATGTCCGTACACATCTTTTTAATACTTTCGTATTCATCATCACTTTCTATAGCATGTGCTGTCTGGAACTCGTATACTTTATCAAGTGCAACAAGTCCTCTTCCTTTATACTTAGCAGGGAGAACACCTTCTGTTTTACCTACAATTCCTGAATACCCGGTCTCATCATTAAGTTCAAGTGTTAACAGTTGCTTAAAGTTTTGCAAAAGATTAAACCTTATGGCATTAGTTGAACTACAGCTCATAACAAAGTAAATTCCATACTTAACTCCATCTCTTGTTAACAACATTAACTCGCCAGAAAGATAATCAAATAATTCTGCAAATGCCATATAGTTATTAATTACAACAACAATTGCCGGCTTAGTTTTCCCCGACTTCTTGTTATAGTTATCGTAATCGCCGCCATAAGCTGCAAACTCTCTTTTTCTTGTTACAATTTCCTTGGATAACATCTTAAACAGATTGTTAATCTTTTCTTCATCGTTCGAAAGAATCACATCACCAACTTGCGGAGCACGCTCAAACATCTTTAAAGTTTCTGAACCAAAATCCATAATATACATATTAAGAGCATTCGCATCATAACTGGTAATTAACGAATAACAAAGGGTTGTTAAAAATGTTGTCTTACCACTTCCGGCAGAGCCATATATTACACAGTTACCTTCTTTGGACAATGGCAAAGTTAACAATCCCTGCTTTTGATTATATGGATCGTCATATTCACCGATTATTGGATTAATATTATAATTAAGTGCGTTGTATCCATATTTATCTGCTAATTCGGAAACATATGTTTTCGCTGGTATAGGTGGCAACCACAATGGTCTTGTACCCACATTCTCTTCGCATGCAATTTCTGAAAGATATCTAACAATAGCAACAATTTGCTTATATCTTGCAGTACCAGTTTTCTTTTCTGTATCTAATCTTTTTGTCAACAAAACATTTCCAAGATTATTAATAACGCTTATTCCATACTCTTCATGTTTTTCACAAGTATTAGCTGGTACATATTCTGCACCACACCATGCTGATTGCCCCTGAGCAAATAATTCATTAAATCCAACCTGTAGATAAAACCTACCTGTATCTGATAATTCTGCTGCATCTGGGCATTTAATCATATCCATACTGTCAGCCTTTTCCTGTACCTTAAGACATACTCTGAACTTGGAGTTACTCCAAATCTGATCATCAACCACACCACTAGGTTTTTGTGTAGCAAGTATCAAATGCACACCTAAACTTCTACCTATTCTTGCGGCTGAAATAAGTTCATCCATGAACTCAGGCTGTTGCTTCTTCAACTCGGCAAACTCATCAGATATTATGAAAAGATGCGGTAGCGGAACACTAACTATACCTTCCCTATATAATCTCTGGTATTTATAAATATCTATTGTTCCTTCGTTGGATACTTCTCTAACATCATTAAATATTGCCTGTCTTCTTCGAAGCTCACTTTGTATTGAAGTAAGTGACCTTCTGACAGAAGCTCCATCTAAATTAGTAATTGTTCCCGCAAGATGAGGTAGTTTTATACCATTCTTAGTATCTTCAAAGGCTCCTGCAAGTCCACCACCCTTATAGTCAATTAATACGAACGCAACTTCATCAGGATGATAGTTAACCGCCATTGACAGAATATAGGTGATAATGAATTCTGATTTACCAGAACCTGTCATACCTGCAACTAGTCCATGTGGTCCGTGGAACTTTTCGTGCAAATCCAGCTTAAACTCCCCACCTGCATTATCTACACCAACCGGTGTCTGTAATGTAACTACCGGATTATTCTCCTTCCATCTAGTAAGTACATTTAGATGTTCGACTTTACCTGCATCAAACATTTCTAAAAACGGAAGTTGTTTAGGAAATCCATATTTTGCATTTCCAATATCCAATTTTATATCTGCTACTTTTCTTGCCACATTATCTGCCAGGCTATCTTCTATCATCTCTGGCATAAACTTTATGTAACTACCTGTTGTATCTTTTTTATCAAATATTTTGTAATCATTACTTGTCACAGATATAACTGTAGTAATCTCTTTAGGCAGATTCTTCAACTCATCATAAACAAGCAATACAGAAAATCCCCTATTATTTTTATACTTAATTAGCTTTTGTAACGGTTCACACTTATCAACCAATTCCTTGTTAGTTGCTACAATGGCATAATAAGGTTCATCCGTAACAGACTCTGTTGTTTCCTTATCCTGTCTCACCAGAATATTCTTTTCCAGCAACAGACTTAACTCCTTCAAGTCATTTGAACAATTAGCGTAATACCTATTCTTTCTCTCGTCATCCCATATATGCGGAACAAACTTTACAAAATCCCACTCTTCATCGTTATTACCGATAAATACAACTTTTAGTTCATCATAGCTATGCAATGCAAACATCTGAATAAGCATTGTTTTTAGCAGGTTTTCTCGCTTGCTTTTATCTCCAACAAGTCCTACAAATCTTTTTTCAACTAAAGAAACACCTATTGGTACATTTTTTAGTTCCTTTGGCTCGTTTGCCAAAGACAGCATAGCATCCCAAAGATTATCATCCTCTAATGTGAATCGCTTTGGCTGATAATCCATCTTTATATACATAGGAATCGTTCCTATACCTATCCTAATATTTAGAAAATCTTTATGATTGATAGTTCTCTCCCACAAATTGCTGGAACGTTCTTCTACTCTCTTCACACAATCGGCTACGGATACTACATTCTCATTAATAATATCTGTCTGTATCTTGCAAATACGCTTTATCTTGTCTCTTGTTTCATCAAGATATGCCAAATACTTAGACTGTCTCTTCTGTTCCTTTGCTATTCTCTGCTTTTTATCATAATGCTTTATAAGCAAAGGCCACATTACAGTTCCAAGAAGCATACTTACAGACATCATCAGCGTTGGCATAGCTGATATCATATCTCTGCCATTGCTTACGATATTATGAATTGTAAAACCTGCGGTTGCCAATGATGCCATTCCCATAGTTAAAGATGGACCTATCACAAGGGCCAAAGGCATTTTTTCAACTTCCGTCTGTGACGGTGGTTGGTCAAGTTTAATCTCTGCTGTTTCAATCTCCCTCTTAAATCTTGGTGATACATAATAAAAATCTGTTTCAGGTAATTCTGTTTCTTTTTTCTTTGTATCTATTTCCTGTGAAATATAATCTATCAGTGTTGACGATGAAATCTTCAACAGATCATCTGGATTATTTATAGCAAAATATCCTGCACCCACTATAATTTTCAATCCCATCATATATACCAAGTCGCCCGCGTTTAAAATCTTATCTGTAACACGGCATCCGTTAACATATGTGCCATTACTGCTGTTACAATCTTCTATCTTCCATTTACCATTGGAATACTTTAATACTGCATGTCTTCCTGAAATATATTTATTATCAAAAACTATGTTATTGTCCAAATTACGACCTATGGTATAAGCATCATCACATCTTACAACATATCTTTTGTAAGCTTTTCGACTCCCATCCATTGGTTCCGCAAAAATAATAGACTGCTTTTCTTCATTTGCAATTGACACAAAAAGTAATTCAAGTGGTCTTAATTGCGCACTATCAATCTCACTACCTTTATTATCTAGCAGCTTTGCCTTTCCCGAACTACTAATAGTCCATTGATTATTCTCAGCCTCTATGCTAATTAATTTCCTTATCTTCCCCTTCTCATCCGCATCCTCTAACCAAAACTGTCCCTTAACCTTGTCTGGTAATGTAACTGAATATATCTGAAACTCTTTAATTAAATTTACTATCATCCGTATCACCCTGTGGTAGCTTCTACAAAAAACTACATTTCCGCATCTTTTGCCACATATTTTAACATACTATGCATATAGTCGCAACACTTTTTAACTTTTCTTTTGTGCAAATTCTCTATAATTTAACATAGTATTAATACTTTCTGCTTTATGGGGTATATATATTTGTACCAGCTAAATCCGTTACAAAATACAAAATGATTGGAGATTTACCATGAACAATGATTTTATTCCTAACAAGCTGAAAGAGCTGCGAAAATCCCATAATTACACTCAGGATTATGTTGCAAGTTCAATAGGAACGGTAAGGCAGACCTATTCCAGTTACGAAACAGGCAAAAGTATTCCCGGTGCTCAAGTGATGTACAAGCTCGCTGGCTTATATAAAATATCTGTAGATGATTTATTATCCATGACCATGGATGTCGATAGAGATGAATACTATGATGCACCAGCAAAGACTTTAGTTGGCGACAAACTGACAAAATATCTTGATTTCATAAACGACCCGGTTAATAAGAATAAATATGCATACCTCTCCCCTGATGAAAAGGAACTCATCTACAATTACAATCTTCTATCTGATAATGATAAATTTGAAATCTGTGCTCTCATCGACATAAAATTATCCAGACAACAATAACCAATTATTACAGACAGATTTACCATATGTAATTATTAAATATGTACCACTAGGCGCATTACAATAAAAAAAGGGGGGGGCAGTCGCTTCAGGAAATTAATTAATTAATTCCTTTAAAGCGACAGCCCCCTTTAATTAAATTAACAATAATATTCAATTTCGCCATAGAACGAATACCACTTATTCACAACTTCTGTACTACGAGCTTCTATAATACGCATAATATTTCTAAGTGCAACACTCGGAATATCTGAATTATTATTTTCCAACAAACACTTACCTGCTTTTGTTATCCATACCTTAGTTGCCTTTGCCTGAGGACTTCTCAAATCCCCTTCCCTTAGAAAATTCCATTATAAGATGTGCTGTAGAATGTATAATTTCAAGATAATAGTCAATCTCTTCACCATCTGCGAAATCCACCCCTACTTATGATACGGCTCCCCATTAATTATCCTAAAGGCCCTAT